>CAZZXW010000264.1:0-4921 GCA_964658095.1 uncultured Parafilimonas sp.
CATTCATTTTTATGATCTTGCCAACAGGGTTTGTATTGCCAAAAAATTTCTTCGAAATGCTTTCGTTGATAACTACAGATTTCGGATCATTTAATGCAGTTGAAGAATTACCATATATAAAAGGCAAAGTGTACATAGCAAGCACTGAAGGATCAGCATACATGCCATTTTCTTTAATTGATTTATCATCAACAACGGCAAGCTCATCCATTGCCCAACTAAGCCGACCACTATTAACAACACCTGGAATATCTGTTTTTAAAGCTGCGGCTAACGGTCCTGGTGTAGAGCCATTGGTTGATATGCCTGCATCGCTTTTTTCATTTTGCATTACATGATACAGGTAATCACGTTTGGCAAAATTGTGATTGAATGTTACTTCATCTTCAACCCATAAAAAAATTAATGCAGCAGCAGCAATGCCAACAGCCAAACCAAAAATATTCAGGAAGCTATAGGTTTTATTCTTCCATAAATTACGTAAGGTTCTTTTGAAATAATTTTTAAACATATATTATGATTATGGCAGTGTGAAATTGTTTTCAATTAAATGCAACTCATTCCATACTTGATCTGTTTTACTTAATGGCGAAGCGATGAAAACGAGATAAGTTTTTGATGTTGCTTTGTTATCTACCACTTTAATTTCCATGTTTAATGTTACAGGAGCGCCATCTGTAAAAACACCAAAGATGTTTAGTGTGGCATTATACAAAAGGTCTTTTCCTGTGCTTGCTTTCTTGTTAATTGAAACATTAATTTTTGAAGTATCAATGGAAAGATTTTTTTGTTTGGCTGTGCTGCTGCACAATCCTTTAAAATAATTAAGCAGGTAATTTTTAATATCATCCTGTGAAATAGAGTTAACATTATCCAACTCTGCAACAAAAGCATAGGTGAAATAAGTAGAAGAATCTTTTACAAACATTCCGGGAGAAAATCTTAACTCTTCTGCGCCCTTATACGGAATGCCTTGTGCAAAAACAGGCGGCAATGAAAACCTTTCAAACTGCCAGTTAGCAGGTTGTTTTAATAACTGCGGTGTTTGGTTCTGTGCTAATAGAATATTTGAAATTATTGTACAACAAACAATAGCTAATGTCTTTTTCATTTTAATATTTTATTTATCATTCCGTTCTCAAACTCTTTACAGGATTTGCAATTGCTGCTTTAATGGATTGAAAACTGATAGTGATTAATGCAATAAGTATCGAAGTAATTCCTGCTGCAAGAAATATCCACCAGCTTATTGTAATCCTGTATTGATAGGTTTGCAACCAATCATTCATCATCCACCATGCAACAGGAAATGCTAATAAACATGCAATAACAACAAGCTTTATAAAATCTTTTGAGAGTAATGTTGTAATGCCTGAAACACTTGCGCCTAAAACTTTTCTTACACCAATTTCTTTCCTTCGGCGTTCCGCAGTATAAGCTGCAAGTCCAAACAAACCCAAACAGGAAATAAGAATTGCCAATGCGGCAAACACACGTGATAATTTACTTATCAGCATTTCGCTTAAAAAAAGTTGATTGAACTGATCATCTACAAACTGGTAATTGAACGGGTAAGCAGGATTATCTTTTTTCATTACGGCAGTAATTTTTGCTACTGCACTTTCTGTACTGCCTTTAATTTTTACAAATAACAAGTTTGTTGCCTGCGGTATATTATAAAAGATAACCGGCGCAGACTTTCCATACATATCACCATATACGTAATCTTTTATTACGCCAACAACCTGCAACTGATAACCACCTCTATCAGTTTGACGATCCATTATTTTCCCAAGAGCACTTCCCTTGCCTAATAATCTTGCCATTGATTCGGTAACAATTACATTCATAGCATGCGTTGAATCTACCGGCATATGGTTATCATTAAACTGCACCTGATCTGCAGGCTGAAAATCTCTTCCTTCAATTATATGCATTCCTGTGGTTGACATAAATTCCTGGCTCACTATTCTTTGCGAAATAATAGTGTTGCTTTTTGGATCTTTGCCTTGCCAGTTAATGCTTGTTGTGTTATTGCCGCCTCCAAGCGTATTATGATCTGCGAGTGCAACGTTCTCTACATAACCTGTATTTATAAGGTCTTGCTTGATGGCAGGAAAATCTTTTACAATATCACCTTGCGCATCTATTTGCATCAGGTTGTCTTTGTTGTAACCAATATCCCTGCTTTTTACATGTTGTATCTGTTGATAAATAACAACGGTGCTAATGATAAGTACAATCGAAACCGCAAACTGTGTTATCACCAAACCTTTTCTTATAACAGCAGCGCTTCCTGATTTTAATTTTATTCCTTTTAAAATAAACACTGGATTGAAGGATGATAAGTATAATGAAGGATAACTGCCCGCAACAAGTCCGCAGATTAATGTAAGTGATACTAATGCTATTAGATGATATGGATTGTTTAAACCCAATGACAGATTTTTTTGTACCAATGAATTGAAAACAGGTAACAATAATAACATCAACATCACTGCAACAATTGCCGCTACAAAAGAAATAAAGATAGATTCGCCAATGAATTGAATAATCAATCTTTTCTTTCCTGAACCTAATGCTTTTCTAACGCCAATTTCTTTTGCACGCTTCTCGCTGCTTGCAGTCGCGAGGTTCATAAAGTTGATGCACGCAATAAGTAAAATGATCCATGCAATAATGCTGAACAAATGCACATACAAAATTCTTCCGCTGCCGGTTGGTACACCATTTTCAAAATCATCACGCAAATGCCAGTTATTCATCCCAAACAAAAACACATGCACAGTTGATTTATCGCTTTCAATTTTTTGTGTTGTAAAATCGTAAAAAGGATTAAGCAATTTTTTATTGATTGCATTTACATCAACACCCGGTTGCAATTCAACATAAGTAGTAAGTCCGAAATTAAACCAGGTTTGAGATCTTGGGTTAGCATCATACCAAACTTTAAACGGCGCCAGCCATTCGAATTGAATGGTTGAATTTTCAGGAAGATCTTTCAGCACACCACTCACCACATAATTCTGTTTGTTATCCATGCGCACCGTTTTGCCAATCACATTTTTTTCATTACCAAAAAACTTCTTCGCTGTTTGTTGTGTAAGCACAATTGAATGCAATTGTGAAAAAGCACTTGTTGCATTGCCTTGAACAAATGGCAACGTAAACATTTTAAAAAAAGATGGCTCAACATATTCACCCTTCGCGTTCACTGATTTGTTTCCCATGTTAAACAAAACATGTGCATCGTCACCGGCAGTACGACAAGTGGTTTCAATTCCCGGAATAGTTGCCTGCATTGCCGGTGCCATAGGTCCTGCAGTTGACGAGTGAGTGAACACACCATCATTAACCTGGTCGTTTGTTTTTATAAGATAGATGCGATCCTTGTTTACATTATTACTATCAAAATTTACTTCATCTCCAACCCATAAAAATATAAAGGCCGCGCAGGCAATACCTATTGCTAATCCAAAAATGTTTAGAAAACTATAGCCTTTATTTTTTCTAAGATTCCTGATGGTTGTTTTAAGAAAGTTTTTAAACATGTTATAACTTTAAAGTAATAAGTCTTTTCATTTTTAAATTTTCAAACCGACTAATTGCCGAATTGAATTACTCTGTTCTCAAACTCTTTACAGGATTTGCAACTGCTGCTTTAATTGTTTGCAGGCTTAAGGTTATCAAAGCAATCAATAACATACATACACCTGATAATACAAACACCCACCAACTCATTGATGTTTTGTAAGCATAGTTCTGCAACCATTTATAAACGGCCCACCATGCTAATGGCGTTGCAATTAAAAATGCTGTACAAACCAGTTTTATAAAGTCTGTTGATAAAATAGAAACAATGTTTATTACTGAAGCACCAAGAATTTTGCGAATACCAATTTCCTTTACCCGTGTGTTAATAGTGTACATGACTAATCCTAACAAACCCAAACAACTTATAAATATGGCAAGGCCTGTTGCCCAGGTGAGCAGGCCTTTGGTTTGTTCTTCTTTCTCATACATTTTAGCAATTGTATCATCATAAAACTGATAATTAAAATCTTCACCAGGATACATTTTGCTGAATGCTTTTTGAATTTGCATAATAGCAGTATGCCACGCTGCAGCACCTGCATCGGTTGCTTTAAAGCGAATATGAAAAGTGCCGCCATTGCCGGCTGCAAAAACAAGCGGGAAGATTTGCGAATGCATTGATTGATCATGAAAATCCTGTATCACACCAACAATGGGTATTTGTTTTCCATTGAAGGTTAAATACTTTCCAACAGCTTTAGAAGGTTTTTGAAAACCTAACAACTTCGCATAAGTATCATTAATTAAAAATTCCCTGAACGTATCACTTGCAGCTACGTTCCGACCAGCTAATAATCTTAATTTGTAAACATTAAGATATTCTGGCGTACCCCATCTTACCTGCACCTGCGCCTGCACGTCTTTCTTCGCTGCATAAGAAATATTTGTGATAGACATACCTTCATCTGAAGGAGGCAAAAAACCTGAACTTGCTACTTCAACAGCAGGAATAGCATTGATACTATTCAAAAGTTGTTGCGTGTGCGCTTTAACCGTATCGCGTGGTGTGTCAAAAGTTATGATGCCATCTTTATTAAATCCTAAATCAGCATTTAATGAATAATTGATTTGCTTACTAACCATGATAGTGGCAATCACAAAAAATTGAGCAATCACAAATTGCGAAACAGTTAATCCCTTTCTTATCCACGCATGCCGCGTTTCTCCTTTGCCTGCAAAGGATTGATTTTTTAAAACATTAACAGGCTTATAACCTGATAATATTAATGCGGGATAAATACCTGAAATAAAACTTACAAAAATGGTGATGACTACAAGAAATAATAAAACAGGAATCTGATTGAAAAAGCTGAAATCCAAACCCGGC
>CAZZXW010000265.1:0-4919 GCA_964658095.1 uncultured Parafilimonas sp.
TTCACTCATTTCTATATAGTTTTTTCCATTTCTATACAGCAACGGCCTATTGCAGGCTGCGCCTTACAGCCTCTAAACAATTTCTTACTTTTATTTAGTTTTATTAACTGTAAAATTTAAGCCTATGAGTTACGATGAATTTTTGCTAACAATCGAAAATGATGACTTACCCTCAACGCTTCCATTATACATCCAATCTTTATGGTATGATGCAAAAGGCGACTGGCATAAAGCACACTCGTTAATAGATGCATTGAGTGATAAAAATTCCTGCCTCGTGCACGCGTATTTACACAGAAAAGAAGGCGATATTAGTAATGCAGATTACTGGTACAGGAAGGCAAATGTAAAAAGGCCGCAGCTAAGCCTGCAGGAGGAATGGAAACAAATTACAATAGATCTATTGCTTCAAGCGTAGCTTATCCCCCATTGCCATCTGTAGGTTCATTGGTACGTGTGTTATAATGTGGGGTGCCATTAGTGTCTTTTTGGGTATCACCATGCCACAGCATCATTAGCATTGCAAAAACAAATACAACAACAAACGCAATAAAAGCGGTAAGTGTAAAGCCCTGGGCATCGTTTGGTGTATTGTGGTCACTCATACAAATTTATTTATGGTTATTGCATCAAAAGTAAGCAATCAATCATTAACTGCGTATTGCATCATGTTTAAAACAAGGTCAGGGTTAGGGCAATTGTTTAAATATTTATCCTTCTCACTATAAGCACAAACGCCGGGGTAATCACCTTTCTTCATTTCCATATTATGTATTAACTGAAAATGCAGGTGTGGCGGCCAGTTGCCATTTTCAGTATAGCTGCCAACGTGTGCAATTTGCTGCCCACGGCTAACATACTCGCCGGCATGTATATTATTGATGTCTTTTAAAGAAATATGCCCGTATAAAGAATAAAAAGAAACACTGTTTAACTGGTGCAATAATATTAAAGTAGCGCCATAATCGCCTGCCGCATTGTTATAGCCAAAGCTGTGAATCATGCCGCCATTAAATGCATAAACTGGTGTGCCTGCATTGGCCCAAATATCAATACCCAAATGCAAACGGCGTGGCTCTTCGCCAGGCTTTGCCGCATCAAACACTTTGCTTTTGCCATATATAAACCTGCTTTCGGCATAACCGCCAATGCCATACAAAGCATTTGTTTTATTAATTTTCTGTTTGATGTAATTGCTGAAAAGATGTTCATCGCTGATTATTGCATCAGTAAGTTCTGTATTGGTTGATGTAAAATTTAAGTGCAGCAGTTTATCTTTTGCATGATTAAAAGGAACCACATTATGAAAGGTATGCTGGTATTTTTTTAAAGCTGATGTAAGTGCAGAATTCATTATGTAAACAAAATTAAACGCTTAATCAATTATACCTGATGTTATCTCTTTAAACTAAGAATTTTATGATTACGGTTTTTTATCTAAGAGATTTTTCCTATCATTAAAATGATGCAGAGTGTTTGTGTTATACTTTGCTATTAAACGCTTTAATGGATAACCTTGCTATATTGCCCGTCATGTCGAGGCAACGGGACTACTTTATCTTTTTAAGAAATTAAAAACCATTACTGTTATTACAAGTAGCTTAGATTGATACCCGGCGTTAAAGCCAGCAATGTTTCATACATTAACTGAATGGTATTTTCAATATCATCTTTATGCAGCATTTCAACCGTTGTATGCATGTACCGCAAGGGTATTGATATAAGCACTGAAGGCGTACCATCATTCGCATAAGCAAAACTGTCCGTATCAGTGCCGGTTGTTCTGCTTAGTGTGCGCCATTGTACCGGGATATTTTTCTTTGCTGCAACATCTTCTACAAAACTTAAAAGCTTATTATGAATAGCCGGCGCATATGCCAGCGATGGGCCTTTACCACAAACAATATCACCTTCTATAATTTTATTGATCATTGGTGTTGAAGTATCATGCGTTACATCAGTAACAATAGCAATGTCTGGTTTAATGCGGCGTGCAATCATTTCAGCGCCACGCAGGCCAATTTCTTCCTGCACAGCATTTACCACGTATAATGCAAAAGGCAGTTTATTTTTATTTTGTTTGATAAGCCTTGCTACTTCCGCAATCATAAAACCACCCACACGGTTATCAAATGCGCGGCCGATAAGATAATTATAAGCAAGCTCATCAAAACCCTCTTCATAAGTTACAACTGCTCCGATGTGAATACCTAAATCTTCTGTTTCTTTTTTATTTTTTGCACCACAATCCAAAAAAAGATTATCCGGTTTGGGCTGCGTTTCTTTTGCATCAGTTCCTGCATGCCGTGTATGTATTGCAGGCCAGCCAAACACCGCTTTAACCGGGCCTTTTTTTCCATGTATTAATACACGTTTTGCCGGCGCTACCTGGTGGTCAACACCACCATTTCGTTTTAAATAAATAAAACCCTGTTCATTAATGTAATTCACAAACCAGCTTATTTCATCAGCATGCGCTTCAATCACTACCTTAAAAGATGCATTAGGATTTATGACACCAACCGCAGTGCCGTAAGCATCCGTAAATGTTGTATCAACATACGGTGATATATATTTCAGCCATACTTTTTGCCCGCTGCTTTCAAAGCCAACAGGTGAGGGTGTGTTTATGTAATTCTTTAAAAATGCAAGTGAATCGTTTGTAATAACTGATTTTGTAGTTGCCGGTGCCTTTGCTTTTGCCATAATTTAAGCGCTTATTTTTTGCGCCCGAAGATAAACAGCTTTCATTAATCTGCTGCCTGCCTGCAATGTTATTGTTTTATATTGCAGAGCACTGTTTGCAATGAACCGCTTTATAAAATTTATATTTTTTGGTAATTATTTTATCGGCTTGCTGGCTGTTATTTTAGCTGTTGAATCAAACGTGCAGTTGCGTTTGCCACTTAACTCAATTGCGTTTTATACGTTGCTTTTTTGTGCTGCCGTTTTTTATTATACGTATGCCTACACCGGCCCGCTTAATTCCAAAACATATAAAAATCCACGCACACAATGGTATAAAGATCATCACCGGTTTATAAGATGGACACAAAGATTTTTATTGTTTGCCTGCATCATACTTGGCACTTACCTGTTCTATAAAAACAGCAATGCTGTTATGCATTTGCGCCTTCAATACTGGCTGATGATTCTTATCATGCTTATTGCGGCCATTCTTTACTATGGTTTATTACCACGATCTTTTTATAAAATCAACCTGCGCAAAACAGGTTGGCTTAAAGCATTTGTTATTGGTTTTGTTTGGGCATGCAGTGCAAACCTGCTATCATTTATTTTTTTGCAGTTGGAAAAAGGAGAACACCCTGTTGATGCAATTTTGCTGTTATGGTTATTCATAAAAAACTGGATGTTTTGCACCGTAAACGCAATTATGTTTGACATAAAAGATTATGTGCATGATTCTAATAAAGAACTTAAAACATTTGCAGTAAGCTTTGGAACAAATAAAACAATTTACTTTATTCTCTTGCCTTTAATAATTATTGGGCTGCTTTCATTAATCGCATTTACTGCGGCAAGGCATTTTGGTGCAGCAACAACGCTTATTAATACAATACCTTTTATATTACTTTTTATGATAGCGCTGTCAATGTTCAGGCAGCATAAGATCATGTATTATCTTGTTGTAATTGATGGAGTGATTTTTTTAAAAGCATTGTGTGGCATAATCGGAATGCAGTTTATAAACAGGTAAACATCATGACCAATAACTATAATGCAATTGCCGGTTTTTATGATGGATTAAGCAAACTGGTTTTTCAGAAATCAATTGTTGATGCACAAAAATTTTTAGTGCGATATATCCCTGCGAACAGTAATATTTTAATTGTTGGCGGTGGAACCGGATGGATACTTGAAGCGATTGCAAACCTGCATCAATCAAACATCAGTATAACTTATGTAGAAAAATCAGCTAAGATGATTGCGTTATCAAAAAAAAGAAATTATAAAAGCAATACAGTTGAATTTATAAACGAAGCAATTGAAGATTTTGTAACTAATAAAATGTTTGATGTAATCTTTACTGCATTTGTGTTTGATAATTTTAAGCCGGATAAAATTGAAAGTATTTTTATTAAACTTCACAAGCATTTACAACCAAATGGTTGTTGGTTGTATGCTGATTTTATATATACTGAACACAGTAAACTATGGCAACGGCTTTTATTAAAAACAATGTATCTTTTTTTTAAACTTACCTGCAATATAGAAACTCAACAGCTTATAAATGTAGAGAACCACTTTGACAAAGATTATAATAAAACAGCAGCAGCTTTTTTTTACAACAACTTTATTCAGTCAAAAGTTTATCAGAAAAAATAGATGAATTATTGCTTAAGAAAAACAAGATCCGGCGATTGAACTGTATCACTAACATGCTGGGCTTTATCATGCATCCAGAAACGGAAATAACTGGTATCATTATTTAAAGAACAAGCCAAAAGATTGGGTGGTGCAATAAGGCCATAATTATAGGTAAAATCAAATTCAGCTTTTACATTTTTTGGAGGATTGAAATTTGGAATTGGAAAAGCTAATGTGTCAGATAACGAATTACATGCAGCAACTTTTGAATGACGCTCAACCCAAATAGTATCCACAACATCACCTTCTTTATCTGTCACCTGCAGTTTAAAATTAACCGTTGATGGTTGCGCAAATACACCTCCGTTTACGCTTAAAAACTTTAGCGTAGGTGCCGTGTTATAAGAATCTTTAGAGCAGGTAATACATCCTATAATAATTAAAGCTGTCGTCAATAATTTAATCTTCATTTCTTTGTAATTCGTTCCAAATTTAAACAAAAGCACTCAACTGTTAATTGTGAATGATCCTGTTGTTAACAAAATTTTCCAAAAAAACCTTGCATTTAAAGAAGCTGCAATAGAAACTTT
>CAZZXW010000266.1:0-4896 GCA_964658095.1 uncultured Parafilimonas sp.
GCAGGATGAGATTTTTCCTGATAAAGAACATTTTGGCCGTGTGTTCCGCAATAATGCAAAGATGAGTGCACAAGGCATAACACAAATTGCAGCCGTGATGGGCGCTTGTGTTGCCGGCGGTGCTTATTTGCCCATAATGAGTGATGAAACATTAATGGTTGAAGGTAATGGCAGTATTTTTTTAGCCGGGCCTTATCTTGTTAAAGCAGCTATTGGTGAAGATGTGGATACGGAAACTTTAGGTGGCGCGGAAACGCATAATGCCATTAGTGGCATAGCGGATTATAAGTTTGAAACCGAACAAGCATGTTTGGATAAGATCAAAAACATCATTAGTAAAATTGCCACACCAAAACTTGCAGGGTTTAACAGGATTGATTCTATTATTCCTGAAAAAAATGAGGAAGAAATTTATAAGATCATGCAGGATCGTAATGCCAAGCCTTATGATGTTGTTGATCTTATTAAATGTATTGTTGATGCAAACAGTTTTGAACAATTTAAAGAAGAATACGGTAAAACAATTGTTTGTGGTTATGCAAGAATTGATGGCTGGGCAGTTGGTATTGTTGCCAATCAACGCACAATTGTAAAAACCAAAAAGAAAGAGATGCAGATGGGTGGTGTTATTTATAATGATAGCGCTGATAAAGCTGCGAGGTTTATTCTAAATTGTAATCAGAAAAGAATTCCATTGGTTTTTTTACAGGATGTTACGGGCTTTATGGTGGGCACACGCAGCGAACATTCAGGGATAATTAAAGATGGCGCCAAGCTGGTGAACGCAGTTGCTAATTCAGTTGTGCCGAAGATCACAATAATAACCGGAAATAGTTTTGGCGCGGGCAACTATGCTATGTGTGGCAAAGCATATGATCCAAGATTTATTTATGCATGGCCAAGCGCAAGAATTGCGGTAATGGGAGGGGAGCAAGCCGCAAAAACTTTATTGCAAATACAGGTAAGCGGCAAAGAAGTTAGTGAAGATGAACAACAAAAATTATTAAGTGAAATTCAATCGAAATATGAAAAGCAAACATCGCCTTATTATGCGGCTGCACGTTTATGGGTTGATGATATCATAGATCCTTCACAAACAAGATTACTCATCAGCGAAGGCATTGCTGCTGCAAATAATAACGCTGATATTAGTGAACTGAAACTGGGTGTTTTCCAGGTTTAAGGACGAAGTGCTATATAAAAGAAAGATGGTCGTAAGATTTTTCAAGGATGGCCTTATCATCTGCACCCAGCCATTTGTTTAACATAGTTGCATACACCTGTTTAAAATCAATCTTATATTTTAGATCACCATCATCGAGATCATTCAGATCAGGTAAACCATTGATTAAGCCTTTTTGCTTTAAACCACCACTTATTAAAAACATATTATTTGCTGTTCCATGATCTGTTCCGCCACTTGCATTTTGCGCAACGCGTCTTCCAAATTCACTGAAAGTAAACAGCATCACATCATCAAAGCGGTTATTGTTTTTGAGATCAGTAACAAAAGCGCTAACAGCGTCATTCATTTGTTTAAATAAACGCTGTTGCGTGTTTTGTTGTGCTACATGCGTATCAAAACTCCCTATGCTTACGTAATAAATTTTTGTATTGATGTCAGACATAACAAGCGAAGCAATCGTTTTTAAATTGTTGCCTAACTCTGTCTGAGGATACATTGCTGCACTTGGGCGCAGCTTGCTTTGTTCAAAAATGTAATCAGCACTGCTTAATGTTTCACTCATCGTTTTATATAAATAATCAACCGGCTTTTCATGTTCTTCTGCATGATGCTGCGCAGCTAATTGCTTAAAATAATTTTCATTGCTTGTATTATATAAACGTCTTGGATCTTTTACCGCAATGCCTTTTTCTTTTGTGCCTTTTAAAGCAAGACTTAATATATCATCAATCTCCAAAGCTTGTGTTGGCTTGCCACAATCAGCACATTGCGCATCAAGATAACGGCCAATCCAACCGGTTGTTATAAACTCTGTGCTGGCACTTCCTGTTTGCCAAATGTCCATGCTTCTAAAATGACTTCTGTCAGGATTTGGATAACCAACGCTGCTCAATATTCCAAGACTTCCATCATCGTACAAACCTTTGAATGCAGTAAGTTCAGGATGTAAAGCTGCATCATCATTCAGCAGTAAAACTTTATCTTTTTCAAAGCCAATACCCGGCCTTGAACTATGGTAAATATCATTGCCAACAGGTATCACTGTATTCAAACCATCATTGCCGCCACTCATTTGCAAAACCACAATTACTTTATTGCCAGGTGGCACTGCGGCAACACCGTTTCTTTCAAATGCTTTTAAAAATTTAGGCACCATTAAAGTTGCTGTTGCCAGCGAACCCATCTGTATAAATTTTCTGCGTTTGATCAACATCTTTTAAAAATTAAAAAGTTATTATTCAAAAGTCAAAACAACTACCAGTGAAATTTTGATTTAGCACAACTGGTACTCCGGCGTTGCCATTAATGCGATTGTAATGTTCTTTATATAATCTTCTCTGCCATTTGATTTTATGCCTGATTCAACAACCGCTTTACTTATGCTGTCTTTGTTTGTTTGCAATACAACTGCTGCAATAGTTTCATACAATTGATTATCTCTTACGTTTGAAAACTGTTGTATGTATGCATTCCAGTTAACTGTTGCATTAAGCTGCATTGCACCTTTGCTAACGCCATTTTTGTTTACAAGATCAATATCTTTCATGCCCATCTGCACATCATCATCCGCTTTTGGAACAACGTACACTGTATCATCATCTTTTATTAATTGCGGTATGCGTAAACGCAGCATTAAGGTTGAACTGTCAATCCATATTTGCCCGCCCGGCCAGCCTGCAACGTTTGGCGGATAAAATAATATCTGCCCCAACGCACGTTGCAAAACCATTTCAACACGGTCATCATCAAATTTCATAGATAGCATTCTTCTTATGCCGGCAAGAAATTCAACAGGGGATTTTATATGGCAACCAATATTTTTTTCATCGTAAAACCAATCGCTTGTAAAAATGGTTTTCATCAGCGCATTAATATCATAATTGCTGTGATAAAAAGATTTAGATAAGCTGTTTACCATATCTGCATCAACAGTATCATTAACAAAATACCTGTATATTTTTTGTGTGATGAAGGTTGCAGTTTGTGGTTGTTCTAAAATTATATTCAGTATATCATCACCATTGTAATTGCCCTGTTTGCCAAGGAAATTTTTATTATCAGTATCATGCACAAACGGCCTGAAAACAAAATCGCCATTAAACTTTGAACCCCATCCAGTAAAAGATCTTGCAGCTTCTTTCACATCCTGCTCTGTATAATTTCCCCTTCCCATTGTAAATAATTCCATTACCTCTCTTGCAAAATTTTCGTTGGGGTGTCCTTTTTTATTTTGCTGATTGTTTAAGAAATTAAGCATTGCCGCTGACTTACTTACACCTTTCAACAGGTCACCGAAATTGCTTAAAGCATTGCTACGTATTTCCTGTAACAATAATTGCTGATAAAAAATATTCAAATTGCGGCAGGCAAAATGGCCATGCCAGAAGAGCGCCATTTTTTCTCTTAACTGTGCATCATCCGTTGACATTTTATCTAGCCATGCTGTATTTAAACTGCGAATGTCTAAAGCACTTGTTTTCCTGAATTCTTTTCGCTGCTCTGTATCGGCGGGCTTTTGTATTTGCATATCACCAGCTTTTTGCATTTGTTGCATATCGCCGGCTTGTTGCAATCCCATTACAAGCCCTTTTAAAGAGTTATCTGCAACATCAATATAATCCGGTTGTTTATCTGAAGCGGTTTCTAAAGTTTTGTATAAAACCTTGTGCGGCGCAATAGCAATGCCACTAATGGTTTCAGTGTTTATACCAAAACCTGCTCTCCATAATAAATGTTGATTTTTTGCCTGCTGTGAAACGCTCATGGCTTAATTTGTTTAAAGACCAAACTTTTTTTTATTAGTTTAACAGAACCAGATAAAAGGTTTTTTAATATCCTAAAAAGATAATCCCAATAAATTTAAACAAAGCAATCGGTTGATGTATTTAATTTCGTATATCCGGTATTCAGAAAAACTGTTTTAATGAAAATGTTCGTTACCATTACCAGGGTTTTTAATTTCAGTTTATATCTTCTTAATACATTTTCACAAAGTGTTTTTGTTCTAACGGAATCTATGCGCTTCAACAAACCGGTTGTAAAATTTAAAGCAGCATGAACAAAGACTTTCCTAAAAAAATAAACATTTTTATATCGGTTGATGTGCAAACTATCAACACTTATTTTAATGCGCATGACCCGGCGCCGATTTACAAAAGACAGTTAAGCCACCAGTTTGAACAGTACATTCTTAAAACAGTTGCAAACGCCAAGCGCAATTCAATAATTTTTTATAAACTTAAATGTTCAAATGATATTGAAAGGCAATACACGCAGCCGCTGATGTATGCTATCAAAAGGCACTTTGAAGAAAAAAAAGAATTGCGTGAAGCAGAGTTTAACAGATTTAAACGCCGCAGTTTTGGATTATTGATTGTGAGTTTAATTGTAATTGTTCTTTGTCACGGCATATTTCCTTTGTTCCTGCATTCCAATAATCAATTTGAAACTATAATACTAACAAGCGCTGATATTTTTAGCTGGGTTATTTTATGGAGGCCAATTGATAAGCTGATCTTTGACTGGAACCCGCACTTGAAAGATATATCTATATTAAATAAACTTTCCACCGCAGAAATGATGATCATTAATACAAGCAAAGAAGCTGTGCAAAAAGAACCTGTTTTATTTGCAGTACCGCAAACGGGCTAATAAATAATTATTGAATTAGATTATGATTGATAAAATACTTTTTATTCAGAATTACATTT
>CAZZXW010000267.1:0-4880 GCA_964658095.1 uncultured Parafilimonas sp.
TGTATTGTTTTCGATGATAGCAATAATGCCAACGTCGTTTGTAAAAACATCAACATCATTATATGGCGGAATAGCAATAGCAATTTTAAATTTGCGTGGAAAATATTTGTCTTTAAACAACTCATCTTTTTCTTCATCAGCAGAAATTTTTTCCTTGTCTAAAAAAATTTCATAATAAGCATTTGTTTTAGGCAACAACAGTTTACTTATTTTTTCTGCGTAAGAAAACACTTCTTCGTGCACTTCACTAAAACGCGGATGTGCACTAACTGCAACATTGCGGTTTACATCGCCACAAGCTGCAATACTATCTAATTTAACGGTGTTAAATTCTTTGATGGTTGGCTTTACATGATGTTTTAAAACGCCGTGTAACTGTATGGTTTGTCTTGTTGTAATTTTTATAACAGGGCTTGCATATTCTTCACTTACTTCATGCAGTGCCAGCCATTGTTGTGCAGTAAGCAAACCGCCGGGCAAACGCAAACGGATCATATAAGAATATGCCTGCTCTAATTTTTTTTCAGCCCGTTCTTCTCTACGGTCACGGTCATCCTGCATGTACATGCCATGAAATTTTATAAGCACCTGGTCCTGTTCTCTTATCTGGCCTGTATGTTCATCCTGCAAGCTTTCTTTTAATGTGCCGCGTAAACCGTTGCTTTCCTTTTTTATTTTTTCTATTGGTGATTCTTGCATTTAAATTTTATTAGATGAATTAATAAACATCTTTTGAAAATCTTCCTTCTTCATCAAGCTTGTGTAAGTATTCTGTTGCTTTGGCTTCATGCATTTTGCCTTCTTTACTAATGATGGTTATCAATGACGCTTCTACATCTTTTGCCATAGTGTTTTTACATCCGCATATATAAATATGTGCACCATTATTAATCCATTCAAAAAGTTCCCGAGATTGTTGCAACATGCGATGCTGTATATACAATTTTTCTTTTTGATCTCTTGAAAATGCTGTATTGATTTTTGCGAGTGAACCGGTATCGAAAAATGAAAGCAATTCGCTTTGATATAAAAAATCAGATGTGAAATGCTGATCACCAAAAAACAACCAGTTGCGGCCTGCAGCACCTTCACTATCTCTATGAAAAAGAAAGGAGCGGAAAGGCGCGATGCCTGTACCAGGCCCAATCATAATAATATCTTTTCCAGGGTCAGGTAAATGAAAGCTATCGTTTTCATTAATATAAAAAGACACTTCGTCGCCTTCACTTAATCCTGCAAAATGATTACTGCAAAAACCATATTTAGTTTTATTATTCACCGAAAATTTATTGCGGCCAACAGTAATATGAATTTCGTTATTGCCATGCGCATATGGCGATGACGAAATGGAATATAAACGCGGTGTAATGGGTTCAAGAATGGCTATAAGATCCTGCAAAGAAACGTCGCCCGTTAAAGGATAAAGTGATAATATATTTTTAAGATCGAGCCTTACAGACGGAAGTTCTGATTTAATAAGCTTTGCATACTTTTCTACAATGCGCAAAGGCAAATACAGGATGTTTAATTTGTATTTAAATAAATTAAACAACGAAAGTGTTTCATTTTTATAATCTATTGGTTCATTATCAACAGGCAATAAACTGATGATCTCCTGCACATCTTCATCTGCATTTGGTGGCACTATTCCCAATGAATCACCCGGCAAATAATAAATTGCTTCATCGGTGCTTATCTCAACATGCCATGTTTCTTTTGCAGAACCCCTGTCATTTAAATTGATGTGCGTTTTTATTAAACCCTTATAAAAACGTTTGCCATTTGTTGAAATATGTTGTTGCGGCTTTGGCAAAATTGCGTTTGGTGAACCGGGCAGATTATTGATAACATTATTTATCCATGCTTCTGATACAGCATAAATATCCAGGTCTGATTTTTCTAATGGTAAAATTTGTGTTGCGCCATGTTGTTGCAATTTTATATCAACATCTTCACCGGCTTTACAAAACAAAGGATACGAGCTGTCACCTAACGCAAGCACTGCATATTTTAAATTTGTGAGATCATGTTGTTTGTTGTGCAAATGATCATAAAATTTTTTTGCCGCAGCAGGTGGTTCACCATCACCGTGCGTGCTCATAATAATAAACGCAACACTTTCCTTTTTAATGTTATCAACATTGTATTGATCCAATGCTTTAAGCGTTACTTTATGTTGTTTAGTTTTTAAAACAGAAGCAAGTTTTGAAGCAATCTTTTTCGAATTACTCGTTTCTGTTCCATATAAAACAGAAATAACAAGTTTTTCAGTTGTAACAGCAGAAGCAATTACAGGCGGCGTACTGCTATTGTTTTTTTCTGAAAGCCCGGCAAGAAAACCGCTCATCCAGATGATTTCATCTCTCGATGATTGCTGAACGATATTTTTTAATGATTGAAGTTTTTGTTCAGTTAGCATGTTCATTATGTGTTTGAGCGATTAAAGATTTAATTTTTAAATAACCTGTTTTTTCTTCCATGCTTCGGAAATAAGTGGATGATGATAAATCATTTTCGAACCATGAAAATTTGTTATTCAAACCAGCAACTTTGCCCATAATTACAATTGAAGGGCTTATAAAATTTTGATTACTGTTATCTAAGAAAGATTGAAGCGTAAACGGGTGCACTGTTTGATTTTGTGTTGTTGCTTGTTCAACAACAATAAATGGAATGCTTGAATCAGCACCGGCATCAAGTAACTTTTGTATGATTGAAAGCAGGTTATTACTACTCATGTAAAACACCAGCGTATCATTAAATGCAGCGTAACGTTTCCATGTTTTATCATCAATGATTGTGTTGTTATAATAAGTTAGAAACTGAACGCCGCTTGCATGGTTTCTTGCTGTAAGCGGTACACCAGTATACGCTGAAGCACCAGATGCTGCTGTAATGCCGGGAATAATTTCAAAAGCAATTTTATTATCTGTAAGCGTTTGTAATTCATCGTAAACATTAGAGAAGAAAGCAATGTCACCACCTTTTAAACGAACAACTTTTTCATACAAGCCGGCAAATTGTACAAGCAAATTATTAATGTCTTTTTGTTTATATGATTTTTCATTGCCGCCTTGTTTGCCAACACCAATCACTATCGCATTTGCATTCGCATAACGCTGTATAATTTCATCACCGGCAAGCCTGTCTGTAATTATCACTTCAGCCTGAAATAAAATCGTTGCTCCTTTTACAGTTATCAAATCAGGGTTGCCTGGCCCGGCACCAATAAAATATATTTTGCCATTTGTAACATTATGCATTTGTGCTGTTGTTTTGCTGCTCATGAGTGTATGTATAAAAGAAAGCCTTCTCGTTTGAGAAGGCTTATTATAATTTATGATTTAATGATTCAGTTAATTACAATACAATTCCTTCTCATTACGAGATGTGCAACAACACATACAACAACAAATGAAAGAAGGATTATACATTGCTTGCTTTGAAGCAAATATAAAAATATAACGTTTATAAAAAGAATTTATTCATTAAATAAACAACCAACAGTATAAAATTTAATTAAACAAATGTTATTTAGAAAAAGGCAAACGAATAACACTTACGAAAACTGTAAGGAAAATAGTAGTCAATTTCTCAATAGATCAAGCAGGTGAATTAGCAGCAATGTGCAAGGCAAAAGCCGCAATGGCTGTATCTTTTAAAATGTTTACAAATTCGCCCTCGCGCACATTTGGATCACCGGCATACATGTAATTTGGAAGGTGAATGGTTAAGACAAAAATAATCAAGAGCAATGCGAGCAGGTAAGCAGCAAGCTTTACTTTTTTGTTGGTAATGAAAGCAATTGCAGCGAGTATAAAACCTGCTCCCGGCAAGTAAACCCACAGGTTACCTGCAGAAGGCAAAAACGATGGCACATACGCCAACAAATTTTTTGGATGAACAAAATGATAGATACCAAATACTGCCATTACCAAAGCCAATAAAATAATGGCAAGCCTGGAAATTGTTTCTTGTTTCATGATGGCAATTTTAGAGTATTAAGGTACGCTTATTTTAAAAAAACAAAAAATAATAGGTTCATGTTAGCGGTGCTTTTATCTTTAGTCTATCTCAACAAAAATTATGAAGATTGCTTTTCATGGCGCTGCGAGAACGGTTACGGGTTCAAAGCATTTAATCACATTAGATAACGGTAAAAAAATCTTGCTTGATTGTGGTATGTTCCAGGGTTTGGGTAACGAAACTTTTCCGCTTAATAATAGCTTTGGTTTTGATGCTGCTTCAATTAATTATTTACTATTATCTCATGCACATATCGATCATTGCGGGCTTGTTCCAAAGCTTGTAAAAGAAGGTTTTTCAGGTAAAATATTTTGCACACCGGCAACGGCAGATCTTGCAAAAGTGTTGTTGATGGATAGTGCAGAAATTCAACGGGACGATATAAAATTCACCAATAAAAAAAGAATAAAAAGAAACTTAGAGCCATTTGATGTTTTGTATGATATAAGCAATGTGCAACAGTCTTTGCCTTTGTTTACAATGGTTAATTATGATCACTGGTTTACAATTGAAGATGGCATTGATGTTTTATATACGGATGCCGGGCATATAACAGGCAGTGCTGCTGTGCATGTGCGCATCAAACAAAATAATCAAACAAAACAAATATCTTTTAGCGGCGATGTAGGCAGGTACTCTGATGTTATTCTTCGGCCGCCAAAAGTTTTTCCGCAGGCAGATTATATAATTACTGAAAGCACATACGGCAACAGCCTGCATGAAAACGTTTCCAACACACCGGAAGAATTTTATACATGGATTAAAAGGACATGTATACAAAAAAAAGGAAAGCTTATTATCCCTGCATTTAGTGTGGGCAGAACGCAGGAGCTTTTATATTTTTTAAATGATCT
>CAZZXW010000268.1:0-4841 GCA_964658095.1 uncultured Parafilimonas sp.
AAACCCTTGATTCAGTTAAGTTTTATTTTGATGGTGTGCTAACAAGTATTTTAAAAACATCCTTAAACATTGAATATGATAACAGTTCTTTATCAATAGGGGATGAATTAGAGAACTGTGCCACAGATTACTTTTTTCACGGAAGAATTGATGAAGTAAGATTGTATAATGGCATTTTAACAGATAAACAAGTTTCTGATTTATATAATTCTGCTCCACCAAAACCTGCAAAACTTATTGCTTATTATCCTTTAAACGGCAATGCAAAAGATTCCAGCGGACATCATTATGATGGAACAATCAGCGGTGGTGTTTCATTTAATGCTGATAAAAATGGTAACGATCATAATGCCGCTGACTTTAATGGTGTGGATGAAAGAATAGATGTGCCTGATAATGCTGCATTTAAACTCCAGAGCTTTACTGCTTCTGCCTGGTTTTATCCTTATGCAACTCCATTGAGATATAAAATAATAGTTGGAAAGAATTTATGTGACGGCGTCCTGGAATCCTTTGCTATATATATTAATCAGCTTGGACATTTATCTGGTACTGTTTCAAACGGAACTAACAGTGCGTACGTTGAATACTACACAACACCAAGCTTATACACATGGCATTTGGCTGTTATGACGTATGATCATGATTCTCTAAAGCTTTATCTCGATGACAAACTGGTAAGCGCTGTTAGCACGCATATACAAATTACTTACGATAATAATTCTTTTGCTATAGGATATCAATTGGAAAATTGTGCCAATGATTATTTTTTCCATGGAAGAATTGATGATGTGAGGTTATACAATGGCGCTTTAACTAATGAACAAGTTTCTGATTTATATAATTCATCTTCTGTTGCTAGAATTAATAAAAATTCAGTAACAAGCAAACAATTATCTAATGTTTCAGTGTTTCCCAACCCAGCTTCATTGCAGTTAAATATCTACATTAATAATGCATCAAAAGAATCTGGTGATTTAAAAGACGCATTAAACATTAATACTACTTTAATTAACACAGGCAAAGCAACATTGCAGGTAATTGGTATTGCAGGTAATGTTTTAATTAGTAAAGAAGTAGATGTGTTTAATAAAAACTTATTACAGTTAAATGTTTCGCAGCTTACACCGGGCGCATATTTCATTAAGCTTATCTCTGCTGATGGAAGAGAAGCTTCAGTTATAAAGTTTGAAAAGCAATAAGCCTCGTTTCAATCCTAACCCTTTCTTAATTAAAGTGGGAGTACTAAACAAATTTTAAACCGTTACGTAAAGTTATTTGCATGAAAACGCATCATTCACTTATATACATAATACTACTGCTTGTATTGTTAGCTGTTTCAACAATAATACATAAAGTAGTTATGATTATTAATAAGCACGTAATTAATAAAAAGCACTCCGAAACACTAAGTAAGACAAGCAAAAAATTACCTGTACAAAACTTATAACACTCAAATTTCAACACAAGCGTGATTGCTTTTGAACACTTATGTATGTACCTATTATTTATCCTAACTTTTGTGATGGAAAAAAATATCTTTTTTTTAAATACCAATTTCTTACAACATCCGGAACACTATCTAATAAGCAACAATAAAAGATATTTTTCAACTAAAATTATTTGCTGAATAAAATGTATGTATCAAATTTTGTTTGCCCTATTGAAGAATTAGATGTTCACAATCTTGATGTACTTATTATAGGTTCTGGACCAGCTGGTGTTGCAGCAACTGAGCGCCTCTATGAAAAATATCCGGCATTAAAAATTGGTATTATTGAGCGTGGCTCTATTCTTACATTAACGCATATTAATAATATTTTTGAAAACAAGTTCAGGCGGGGATTTATAGAAAAATTTAAGATGCATCCGTGGGAAGGAGATTTTAAAAAAGGTGGCATGTTAATGCCCTACCTTGGTGGCAGAGGCATTGCTTCAGGTGCACATTTACGAAGGTTTGATGAAATTGATTATACTTTATGGGAGAATGGAACATGGAATAATGAACTTATAAAAAAAATGCCTTTCTATTATAATCATGCAGAAATTTCAAGAAGGGTTAGTGAAGGTTCGGTTACAGGGCCAGCGCAAACTTGGGCAAATGGTACGCTAAATTACCTTAATCCATACCCACCGCCGATTGGAGTTGACCTTTGAACACAAAAGGGGTTTTCAATAAGCAATGGTTATGATAGCCCTGCTGCAAGGCTGTGGAAGTTGTTAATTCAAGATAGCTTGAAGCTTGAAAACAGGCGTTTGTTTTTATCTATCAACACATACGCAACAAAAATAAATAAAGATAAGTCTGGCATTTTAAGCGTAGAATGTTTAAACACTGCTACGGGCAGTGCGCAAATACATCTAATAAAGTCAAAAAAAATAATTTTAGCAGCAAGCGCAATTGAATCAGCCAAGTTATGCCTGTTATCTAAACTTGAAAAAGAATTGCCAGTAACCGGTAAGTTTTTAGCAGAACATATAGAGCGCAGAAGTAAAATTGAAGTAAAACTTCCTGTAAAAGGTTTTTCAACACAATATATAAGTTTAGTTATACCACCGCCAGGCAAAAGGAAAATTGACCGTTTTCAAATTCATTTAAGAGGACAACAAATGTGTGATAACGATAAACTTGAAGTAGATATCGCGGGTTTCGCAGCAATGGATCCGCAGGAAGACAACAGGGTTAAATTGTCAACATTGACTGATGATTTGGAAGTTCTAAAGGCAACCACACACATTACATTATCAGAACAAGACTTTGAAAGGGAATATTTAATGTGCCGGCAAATAAAAAAAGTTATAGAACTGTTGGGTGGAGAACCGGTAACAAAAAGATTTCCGATGGAAGGAACTACTCCTCAATATACAGACAGTTCACACATAATTCAAAAAATGGATTTTGGAAGAAGTTATCACGAGTCAGGAACGTTGAGAATGGGCAGTGATATTAATTCATCCGTTACTAATTCATTCGGTCAGGTTCATGGAATATCCAATTTATTTGTTGCTGATGCTGCTTTATTTCCAAGTGTTGGTGTTGCTAATCCCATGCTAACAATAACTGCATTGGCTTACCATATTGCCGATAAAGCAGGTGAAGAATCGCGTTATGTTTGATTAAATAATTACAATAATTATTAAGTTGAATAGAATTTTTAAAAATCAAAACTCTATTTCAATATAAAATTCCTTAGCCAAATCTTTTAAATCTTCCACCACGCTTTCATCAACAGAAATACCTTCTTTTATTCTTATTGTTTCCATTTCTCTTTCAGGATCGCCAGGAATTAAAACCTTATCATAACCGGCAGCAGGTTTAGCTTTACGAAAACGTTCAATCCAATTATCCATATGTTGTTTAAATTTTTCTGCTGGTCTGAAGGCATCAATGCGCATCGCACCAAAAAAATGGCCCAATCCTTTGCCCGGCATATTTTCAGGCATAGGCACATAAGCAGGAAATGGCGGTGCCCAAGGCCCGTAACTTGCGCCACTTAATACAGCAGAAAAAATATCAACAATGCTTCCTAATGCATAACCTTTGTGTGAGCCATGTTCACGGTCACTGCCTAATGGTAATAATGAACCAGCTTGTTTTAATTCATTTGCATTGGTTGACGCATTGCCATCTTTATCCTGCACCCATCCAACGGGCGCATCTTTATGTTGCCTTTGTAAGATTTCAAGCTTACCGTTGGCAGCAGTGGTAGTTGCAAAATCAGCAACAAATGCAGGTTGTTTACCTGCAGGAACAGCAACTGCAATTGGGTTTGTGCCAAGCATTCTTTCTATACTAAATGTTGGTGCAACCAAGGCACTGGCATTTGTCATAGCAATGCCAATCATATCTTTTTCTAAAGCCATCATTGCATGATAGCCTGCAATACCAAAATGATTGCTATTGCAAACACTCACCCAACCCGTGCCTACATGTTCAGCTTTATTAATTGCAACCTGCATGGCGTAAGGCGCAACAACCAAACCCAGGCCCGCATCACCATCAATAGTTGCTGTAGATAAAGTTTCATGTAGCGTATGAATGTTTGGCGCACTATTTATCCTTTTCGCTTTCCATAACCGCACATAACCTGAAAGCCTTGCTACTCCATGACTATCAATGCCCCGCAAGTCCGCTGCCAGCAAGGCTTTCGTGGCAGTTGTTGCATCTGTATCGTTACATCCTATATGTTTAAATACCTTGTAAGAAAAATTGTATAATGATTGATAAGTGCAAATTTTATTCATACTGCAAGATAAAGACGCTGCATATTTTGACGGCATTTCAATAATGAAAAGCAATTACCTTTTAATTACCTGCTTTCGCCGATGAATAACTTATAATGGTCGCTTTTTGCTTTTAGCAGCTTTGTTGTGTTGTTAGTTTTGATATGTGAACGAAAAAGGTTCAAACAAATAACAATAATAAAACAAGCAATCATGAAAAAGATTTTTTTAGCCGCAGTAACTGCTTTAATGCTTTCAACAGGTATCGCATCAGTAACAAATGCGCAAACAAAAACAGTAAGCATAGAAAATTTCAATACAGAAACGCCAGTAAGTGCGCAAGCTATTTCCGCAGAAACACCATACTACGATAAGGCCGGTAACCTGGTATATGTTGTAAGGCGTTATATGGGCACTGCATTACCTGAAGGCATTACTTCAATAATTAAAAATACGTATGCTGATTATGCAATTGTGAGTGTTGAAGAAGTTGCCATACCAAGCAGCAGCAGTGTTTATTTTGTACACGTTGCTAACGACAAAAAATTAAAAACGATAAGGGTGCATGATGGTAATTCAGAAATTATAAGCGAGTATAAGAAAGGATAAGGATGAAC
>CAZZXW010000269.1:0-4840 GCA_964658095.1 uncultured Parafilimonas sp.
TGAATTTTTGTAATACCAAAATCTTTAACAGGACAGTTATAATTTAATTCACCATTTACTGAACGTTCACCATGCATTATGTTTGGTTCAGTAGCTGTAAATTTTATGTGCTTCATCAGTTCATTTACATCAATATGTTTTGGTGTTAAGCCACCACGCAAAACGTTATCACTGTTTGCCATCAGCTCAACATTTTGGCCTTCCAGGTAAGCATGTGGCAAGCCGGCACCCTGGAAAACCGCTTCACCCGGTTCTGCTTTTACAATGTTGAAAAAATAAATTGAAAAAATGCCGCGGTCAATATTTCCTTCAGGCTTTTTATCGCCATATAATTTGGCAACCCACCAGCCAGGTTCATTTTTACTTATTTGCTGTGTTGCTTTTTTATTAATTTCTTTTACAACAAGTGAGCTTAACAATTTGTCAACTTCATCCTGCGGCATTGTCATCACATGTTCATATAACCCTTTATAACTTTTATCAGCAAAAATCTTTGTAAACGCATTAAACTCCTTAACTGATTGCAGTACTTTCATCAATTTATCTTCACTTAAGAAACCATGTAGCAACCAAAATGCACTTAAAGCAACCATTGCTTCAGGCTTATGGTTTTTATCTTTATAATTTCTTTTTGGATCATCTAAAGCAATGCCTTTTTTTTCTTCTTCATCAAATCCTTTTTCTGCTGCTTCTTTTGTGGGATGCACCTGTATACTCAACATATCTTTTACATCCAGAATTTTAAAAAGATAAGGCAATTCACCAAACAAGTCTTCTGTTTTCTGGCCGATAAACGCAACAGGTTGTTGCTTTATTAATTCATTCAAGGGCTGTTCCCGTTTATTTATAATTAATGTTGATGGCGCTGAACTATGTGCGCCCATCCAGTATTCTGCAAATGGTTCATCATTTTTATTTTCAATGCCCAGCCAGTTAGGAATATATTTAGTGCCACCCCACGCATAATGCTGAACTTTTCCTTTCAGCTTAAAAATTTTATCTTGTATCATTTATTAAAATTTATACTTGAGCTGGAACAAAACTACGGGCAATAAAGGAGAAGAACTTGCAGTAAATTATCTTGCTGAAAAAGGTTACACAATCGTTGAACGCAACTGGCGTTTTCGTTATGCGGAAGTTGATATTATTGCCGCGAAAAACAACCGGCTGCATTTCTTTGAAATAAAAACAAGAACATCAGATAAATACGGCAAGCCTGAAGAAAGTATGAGTCATAAAAAAATGAACATGTTAAAGATTGCTGCAGAAGAATATCAATACCAAAACACGCAATGGAAGTATGTACAATTTGATGTGCTGGCCATAACAATGGTGAATGATGTGCCGGTTGAATATTTTTTAATTGAAGATGTTTATTTTTAAACATGTGGGAACCATACAAAAAATCTTATAAAGCTTACTTGCAACTTGAAAAATCTTTAAGCGATAATTCAGTTCAGGCTTACATGCGTGACCTTCAAAAGCTTACCGATTATCTTCAATCAGAAAACAATTTAAAAACACCTGCAGAAATTATTTTAAAAGATTTACAGCAATTCATTCATTGGATTGCAAAGCTTGAAATTAATGCAGCATCGCAGGCAAGAATTATATCAGGCGTAAGAAGTTTTTTTAAGTTTTGTATGATTGAGAACATCGTTACAAAAGATCCTTCTGTTTTGCTGGATGCACCAAAACTTAAACGCTCATTGCCGGATGTTTTAAGCTTTGAAGAAATAGAAAACATCATTTCAAAAATTGATCTAAGTAAACCTGATGGCACACGCAACAAGGCTATTTTAGAAACCATGTACAGTTGTGGTTTGCGTGTTAGCGAAACGATTAACCTTAAATTAAGTTGCTTATATTTTGATGTTGGCTTTATACGTGTAATTGGCAAAGGCGACAAAGAAAGGCTTGTGCCTATTGGCAGTGATGCAGTTAAATACATTACGATTTATAAAGAAACCGTTCGCAGCCATGTAACACCTCAAAAAGGTTTTGAAGATATTTTGTTCTTAAACAAATTTGGTAAGAGCTTATCGCGAATAATGATCTTTTACATTATTAAGGAGCTTACAAATAAAGCAGGTATAACAAAGAATATTTCACCACATACATTCAGGCATTCTTTTGCCACGCATTTGGTGGAAGGTGGTGCAGATTTGCGTGCTGTGCAGGAAATGCTTGGCCACGAAAGCATAACCACAACAGAAATTTATACGCATCTAACAAGAGATTATTTAAGGGAAACTTTGCAGCAGTTTCATCCTGCATTTAAAAATTAAACTTTATCAAAACCCAATAATTAGCCAAGATGAATCTATGTAAATGACCTTTCGTCATAAAATATATATCAGGTATTCCTTTTGATTATACTTTCACATTAAAATTTCAAACAAAAATGAAAACAAGAAATCTTGGTTTAATAATACTAATTGCCTTTGTACTTGTATTAGGCGGTTGCGGTTGTAATAGTTATAACGGTTTAGTTAAAGGCGATCAAAGTGTGCAAAGCGCATGGAGCAATGTTGAAACAAACTATCAGCGCAGAACTGATTTATATAACAGTGTTGTAAAAACAATACAGGGTTCAGCCAATTTTGAAAAATCAACTTTAACTGCAGTTATTGAAGCGCGTGCAAAAGCAACAAGTGTTCAGGTTGATGTAAATGATCCAAATTCATTGGCAAAATATCAGCAGGCACAAGGCCAGTTGCAAAGTGCGTTCGGAAGATTATTGGCAGTGGCAGAAGCTTATCCGCAGCTACAAACCACACAGGCTTTCCGCGATTTTCAAACGCAGATAGAAGGCACTGAAAACCGCATAAACATTGCACGCCGCGATTATAATGATGCCGTTAATAGTTATAACTTGCAGGTACGTTCATTTCCAAATAATATTTTCGCAGGCTTGTTTCATTTTCAAACCAAAGCTTATTATAAAGCAGATGCCGGCAGTGAAAAAGCACCTGACATTAACTTTGACATCAAATAATTTTTGCTGATGTTATCTATTTTTAAACCAAAGCAGCAACAGTTTTTTTCTGCTGAAGAAGAAGTAATAATTCTTGATGCCATTCGTGCTGCAGAAAAAGAAACCAGTGGTGAGATAAGGCTTTACATTGAAAGCAAGTGCCGTTTTGTTGATCCGCTTGACCGTGCTGTTGAAGTGTTCCTTCATTTAAAAATGGATGAAACCGTTAACCGCAATGCAGTGCTGGTATATGTTGCCACAGAACATCGCCAGCTTGCTTTGATTGGTGATGTGGGCATATTTGAAAAAACAGGCCAGCAGTTTTGGAATGAACAGGTGAAGCTGATGTTGAGTGAGTTTAAAAAAGAAAATTATGCTGAAGGCCTGGTTGAAGTAATTCAAAAAATCGGGCATGCATTACATACACATTTTCCTTACGATGCTGCTACGGATAAAAATGAATTGCCTGATGATATTGTTTTCGGACGATGATTTTACAAGATTGATATTTATTTAAAATGAAACATTGCTTATACCTTGTTGCCTGCCTTCTTTTACTGGTTAATCTAGTTTCCGCTCAAAATGTATTACCAAAGCCAAATCCGCCAAGATTGGTAGTTGATAACGCAAATCTTTTATCGCCTGATCAGCAAAATATCCTTGAACAAAAATTAGACGCTTTAAACGATTCAACAAGCAACCAGATTGCAGTTGTTATTATTCCAACATTAAATGATGTACCTGTTGAAGATTATGCCAACAAGCTTTTCAGGGAATGGGGCATTGGTGGATCAAAACATAACAATGGCGTATTGCTGCTTATTGCAGCAAATGATCATAAAATAAGAATTGAAGTTGGTTACGGTTTGGAAGGTGCAATAACAGATGTACAATCTGCGGATATAATTGCAAATGATCTTACGCCTGATTTTAAACAAGGCAATTATTATCATGGTATTGATGCAGCTACAACTTCAATTGCACAAGCTGCTGCAGGTGAATACAAAGAACGTGGTACACAAAAAGAACATAGCAGTGGTGGTGGAAGTATAATTGGCTTTATTATTATAATCATTATCATCATTTTCATATTTGGCGGAAGAAATAACCGTGGTGGCGGCATGATGAGCCGTCATGGTTTTGGAAGCTGGATAATACCTTCATTGTTTTTAGGTGGCTGGGGCCGGGGCGGTGACAGTGGTTGGAGTGGCGGCGGTTTTGGAGGAGGTGGATTTGGTGGCGGAGGCGGTGGTGGATTTGGAGGTTTTGGTGGTGGAAGCAGCGGAGGCGGTGGAGCAAGTGGCGGCTGGTAAAAAACTATTTAATTTAACTACATATTCTCATACAATCACTGTATTGTACTTACAAAATGATCAAGGCTAATGCGCAATTCGTTTATTGTAGTTTCAAGCATCTGATAGTTATCATATAAATTTTCATGGTATGCAAAAACATTATCAGAAAATTGCAGATCTCCTTTTCCTGATACCTCGTAGGATAATTTACGGTCATGTTTTTTTATTACCTGTTTAAGATCATGAATGTTAATAAGCTGAATGTGCAATTGATTTTGAATATGCTCGAGTTCTGCTTGCTCTTCCCTTGATAATAAATGATTAACGGCTTTTTGCAATGCTGTTTGCATCTTTTGTAATTCATCACGATGAGAACGCAAGGTATCTCTCCAGCCGCTGCATTCTATGGTAAACCGAGAGATGTTTGTTTGAACCATTTGATAAATTTGATTAAGGAAATTACTAATGCAAATGCAGAACTAATGTAGAAACAAATTTTAAAACTTCAGCACAATTTTTCTCAAAGTTAAAACAGTCGCATATTATTAGATGGTTGTTTAGATGGTTG
>CAZZXW010000270.1:0-4822 GCA_964658095.1 uncultured Parafilimonas sp.
CTTTTATCAGCGATGCATCTTTTTCAATTGCATTACCAACCACAATAATATCAGCGCCACTGCGGCAGTTAAGATAAGCTTTTTCAGCATTGGTTATTCCACCGCCAATTATTAACGGCGCTTCTATATGAGAAGAAACTTTTTCAATCATGTTTTGAGAAACAGGATTTTTTGCACCACTTCCAGCATCCATAAAAATTAATTTCATACCAAGCATTTCGCCTGCCATTGCTGTGCACATAGCAATTTCATTTTTATCACTTGGCAATGGTGTTGCATTAGATATGTATGAAACTGTAGTTGGCGCTCCACCATCAATAACCATATAACCGGTAGGCATAATTTCAAGTCCGCTTTGCTTTACAGCAGGTGCACTTATTACATGTTGGCCAATAAGCAATTCAGGATTTCTGCCGGATATAAGTGATAGATATAAAAGTGCATCAGCATAACGGCATATCTGGCTGGATGAACCCGGAAAAATAATTACTGGTATAGAGCAGGAAACTTTAATTTGCCTTATGCATTCATCAAGGTTATTTGAAATAACAAGGCTGCCACCAACAAAAAAATAATCAATATTTGCTTCAACAGCGAGAGATACAAGTTGCTCAGTAGTAGCAACGTTTATTTTATCAGGGTCAACAAGCACCGCGAAAGATTTTTTTCCCGAACGTTTTTTTTCCTGTAGCTGGTTGTATAACGTGTGCTTCATGCGGTTTTTTGGTTTACACCTTATGCAAAAATGCAAAAACTTTTTTAATTCTTATAGCCTGACAGCAATGTTTCTGCAATAAGACGTTTTTAATATAAATACGTATATCAGTAAAAATAGTGTTTTGATGGTTATTTTTCTTTTTTTAAAGGCGGATATTTTTTATCTACACAAAAAATTCCTGTAACGCAATGCAGTATTGAGCTTTGTAAAATTGCACATCTATTTTCCACATAATGTGCATATCAAGACTTTCATTTTTTAATGCATAAAACTATTTTCGTTATCTACCCTCTGACAGACTACTTGATTCAAAAAAATATATTAACTCATTAAAATAAATTTAAATGGTAAACGAAAACCCAATGCATGCGCTTCGCTTTCAGCGCAGGTTTACAAAAGAAGGTGTTAGCCCTTTTGATATGTTTATTTATGATTACCGCACCAGCGTAATTAAAAATCCAACAGGAGAAATTTTGTTTGAAATGAAAGATGTGGAAGTTCCAAAACAATGGAGCCAGATTGCCACAGATATCATTGCACAAAAATATTTTCGTAAAGCCGGAGTGCCGCAGCCTGATGGAAGTTCAGGCCGCGAAACATCTGCAAAACAGGTAGCGCATCGCATGGCTAATTGCTGGCGTGTTTGGGGTGAACGTTATAATTATTTCGATTCAGAAAAAGATGCTCAAATATTTTATGATGAATTAGTATATAGTATTTTAAACCAGGCTTGTGTGCCCAACAGCCCTCAATGGTTTAACACAGGTTTGCATGAAAGCTATGGTATAACAGGCAAGCCGCAAGGCCATTATTATGTAGATGGAAAAGATGGACAATTAAAAAAATCAACAAGTGCATATGAAAGGCCACAACCGCATGCATGCTTTATTTTAAGCGTTGATGATGATCTTGTAAATGATGGTGGTATCATGGATTTGTGGATTCGTGAAGCACGCATATTTAAATATGGTTCCGGCGTTGGAACAAATTTTTCTAAAGTGCGTGGTGAAGGAGAGAAGCTAAGTGGTGGTGGCACATCAAGTGGTTTAATGAGTTTTTTGAAAATAGGAGATAGGTCGGCCGGTGCAATTAAAAGCGGCGGCACTACAAGACGTGCTGCAAAAATGGTTTGCCTTGATTTAGACCATCCTGAAATAATGACTTTCATTAACTGGAAGATGGAAGAAGAAAAGAAAGTAGGTGCGTTGGTTGCTGCCGGTTATGATAACAGTTATGAAGGCGAAGCATATCTTACTGTATCAGGCCAGAATTCTAATAACTCTGTGCGTGTACCAAATGAATTTTTTAAAGCGCTTGAAGCAGATGGTGACTGGGAATTAAAAGCAAGAACAGATGGAAGAACAATGAAAAAAATTCCTGCACGTGAAGTTTGGAACCAGATAAATTATGCGGCATGGCGTTGCGCAGATCCGGGAACACAATATGATACAACAATAAATGAATGGCATACTTGCCCTAAAGGTGGCCGCATCAATGCATCCAATCCATGCAGTGAGTATATGTTTCTTGATAATACTGCCTGCAATCTTGCAAGTGCTAACCTTATGAAATTCTTTGATGTTGAAAAAACAACTTTTGATGTAGAAGGCTTTGCTTACACCTGCAGGCTGTGGACGGTTGTACTTGAAATTTCTGTGTTGATGGCGCAATTTCCTTCAAAAGAAGTTGCACAATTATCTTATGATTACAGAACGCTTGGGTTAGGTTTTGCCAATCTTGGCACTATGCTTATGGTAAGCGGCATTCCTTACAATAGTGAACAGGCACGTGGTATTGCCGGTGCAATCACCGCAATCATGACGGGTACTTCTTACAAAACTTCAGCAGAGATGGCCGGTGTGTTAGGCTCATTTTCAAAGTATGAAGAAAATAAAGAAGATATGTTGCGTGTGATGCATAATCACCGTGCAGCAGCTTATGATGCCTCTGATGCATATGAAAATTTGAGTATTAAACCCATTGGTATCAATGCAAAATATTGCCCTGATTATTTATTATCTGCAGCCTGCAAAGCCTGGGATGATGCGGTTGCGTTAGGGAAAAAATATGGTTACCGTAATGCACAAACAACTGTTATTGCGCCAACGGGTACTATTGGTTTGGTAATGGATTGTGACACAACCGGTGTTGAGCCAGATTTTGCATTGGTTAAATTTAAAAAGCTTTCCGGTGGTGGTTATTTTAAGATTATTAATCAAAGTGTGCCGGTTGCATTGCAGCATTTAGGTTATAATGAAAAAGAAATTGATGCCATTGTAAAATATGCAGTAGGTGCCGCAACCTTTGAAGGTGCGCCTTTCATCAACCCTCAAACATTAAGCGAAAAAGGTTTTATAGCAGAAGAAATTGTAAAACTGAATAATGCCGCAAAAGCTGCTTTTGAAGTAAACTTTCTTTTTAATAAATATATTTTGGGTGAAGCATGTTTGGAAAGATTAGGCTTTACATCAGCACAATATAACGACTGGAATTTTGATCTGCTTGAAGCCATCGGTTTTACTGATGAACAGGTTGATGCAGCCAACGATTACATCTGCGGAACAATGACAGTTGAAGGTGCGCCACATCTTAAATCAGAACATCTTTCTGTGTTTGATTGCGCAAACAAATGTGGTAAAAAAGGTGAACGTTATATTCATGCACATGGACATATAAGAATGATGGCCGCCTGCCAGCCATTTTTAAGCGGTGCCATTTCTAAAACCATTAATCTTCCACACGAAGCAACTGTAGAAGAGATTGCAGATTCATATCTGCTTAGCTGGCAATTAAGTTTAAAAGCCTGCGCTTTATATCGGGATGGTTCTAAGTTATCTCAGCCTTTAAGTAATAAATCAGACAAGAAAAAGAAGTCTGCAGGTCAGCAAGCCAACAAGGAAGAAGCAACACAATCAGAAATTGTAAATAGTAAACCAGAAACCATAAGCATTCAAGCCGAACCTAATATTGTTGATTTATCAAAACTTACTGCAGAAGATTTGCTGGAAGAAGTGCATAAGCGTATGCAGGCAAGCAACGATACATCTTTAAAAAGAAAATTATCACAGATAGTTGAAAGAAAAACATTGCCTGCAAAACGCCGCGGCTTTACACAAAAGGCTAAAATAAACGGGCAGGTTTTATTTTTACGCACAGGTGAATATGGTGATGGAACATTAGGTGAAATTTTTATTGATCTTGCTAAAGAAGGCTCAACCTTACGCAGCCTTATGAACTGTTTTGCTATTGCCATTTCGGTTGGTTTGCAATATGGCGTTCCATTAGATGAATTTGTAGAGAAATTTGTATTTACAAAGTTTGAGCCTGCCGGCATGGTTGATCATCCAAACATTAAAACAACTACTTCATTGGTTGATTTTGTATTCAGGGCTTTAGCGTATGAATATCTTGGCAGAACAGATCTGGTACATGTTATCGATACGCCTGAAATTTCTAGTTATAATAAAGAAGATGTTACTATAGTTGGTAAACCTGCTTTAAGTAATATTAGAATAACAACTTCAGATGATAATAATACACAACCACAGCCACAAAAATTGCAGAAGGCGCTATCAGGTTCGGCTAAAGTATCAGACTTAGATGCTGCAAATGCAGCCGCCAAAAGCATGCAAAGCGATGCACCATCCTGCAATGTTTGCGGTCATATAACCGTTAGAAGTGGTACTTGTTATAAATGTTTGAACTGTGGTAACAGTATGGGTTGCAGTTGAGTTAGGTATAGCCAGAAAAGAAATCTAATTTAATTGCGTTTTTATACGAAATTTCAGCTACATTCGCGATGGTTAGTAGGTAGTACCTTGGTAGCCAATATCCACCTTAAATTAATATAATGTGTACAAACGTTTATCGATTTATAAAATAACCCTGATAAACCTGTTTATATCTGTAGTATGTTTAGTTTGGCATAATGCATTATTTTTTGTAGTAGCTAACACTTTTTGTTGTATTGTATGCTTAAGTTTTATTTATATTTTTAGTTCAGGCATCAGGAAATCATTAAATGAAAGAAAAGAAAGAATTTTCTTTGGCCTTGGCCCTAAAAGAACCCAAATAATATTTGCAAGCTTCGGTTTTCTAACATTG
>CAZZXW010000271.1:0-4818 GCA_964658095.1 uncultured Parafilimonas sp.
CTAAACAGGCGGCCTGCTTTTTTTAAAAGATTTTTTACCTTGTTTTTATTCAAATCAAATGCGCCAACATGTAAAGAGTTGTCATCGTCGTTCGGGTTTATTTCTTTATAAGCAACATTGTACATTTTATAACTGTTATTATCACCTGTTGTATTACTTACCTCTTTTTGCGGCAAAGCAGTAATTGTTTTTTTGTTTGATGGAAGCGTTTCAATGGCTACATCTTTATTATCAATTACCGGTTGTTCATCCTGTTTAATAATATTATTGTTATCAATTGTTTTGTGCACCTCATCCTGCTGTTTTAATGTGCGGTTAGCAACTTCAGCTTCTTTGTTTTTTGGTAACACAACATCATTCTTTTTTATTATTGTTTTTTTATCAACGATCTTTTTTTGATTTATAGTTAAAGATTGCTGCGCAATAGTTTTTGTTTGTTCAGGCTGTTGAACTTGTTTAATACTATCAGCAGCTTTTACAATGGCAACATTTGGTTTAACCGGGTTAATCTTTATTATTTGATGTTGCTGTACATGCGTTTCAGCAACAACGTTTACATTGGCCGGCTTTTGCATCAGCCAAACGCCAACAGCACATACACCTATAAATATGGCCGCTGCAGCCAACTGCCATGGTTTAAAATAAATTGCTCTTCTTTTATCAGTTTTATATAAACCTTCTTTGTTGCCATAATTGATATTTTCAACCGGCAAAACGGCTTGCTGTAAAGTGGTAAATTCATTTTGTAATGCCGGGTGCTGCAACACATAACGCTCAACTTCTGTTCGCTTGGCAGCGCTTAACTCATTATCTATATACAATAAAAAGTATTCTTCATAATTCGTTTCATTAATACTGTTGCCTTCTGTGCGTAATAAAATTTCTTTATCATCAAACAAAATTTCTTCGGGCTTTAATCTTGTGTGCATCAGCATTTCAAGCTCAACAGCCAGGTCAGTATTTTGATGCACAAATTTTTCTACCACAAGTTTTGTTGCAGCATCAAGCTCATTATCTGCATACAGTAAAAAGTATTCTTCGTAATTGTTTCTGTTAATTGTTTGCATGTTTCACAGTTTAAACTTACATCACATTTTCAGGTTTAACCAAATAGTTGCGCAGGTTAATTCTTGCACGGTGCAGGTACACTTTCACCTGGCTTTCATTAAGGCCTGTAATCTGTCCAATTTCCTCATAACTGTAACCTTCATAATCTTTTAATAATACCAAACTTTTTTGCGTTTCATTAAGCGTGTTTAAAGCATCCTGCAAATTCTTTTTTAAGTTTGATATTGGCTGATCCACTGTTTTAACTTCCGCTCTGAATTCATCTTTTAAAGTAATTCGTTTTATTTTTCTTATATGATCAATCATTTGATTATACGCCACCGTAAACAAGAAAGATTTCGATTTTGCATTCTCCACTGTTTCGCGGTTACGCCATAATTTTTCAAAAGCAGTTTGCACAATATCCTTTGCATCTTCTTCATGCCGCAGGTTTTTCACAATAAAGCGAAACACATTATCCGCATAAAGATTAACGCACTCATTGTAATCCCGTTCAGTCATAAGCGCTTTTTGAAAGCTATAAAATTATAATCTTAAAAAGTATTTGTAATTGTACGTTTAACCAGCTTAAAAGTTACAGCAGTTTATTTTTTGTTTGACATATTGTTTCAAGCCAAATCTCATTATCGTTTTATTACATTCGCGTATGCAATTAGATGAAGTTAGCAGTGCGGCAAAAGCACAGGATTTTATTAAGGTAAATGTGCTGATGAATAAAGACAATCCAAACTATATACGTCCGCTTAACAGTGAAATAAATGATGTGTTTGATGCAGCCAAAAATAAAAATTTTAAGTATGGTGAAATAAAGCGCTGGATTTTAAAAGATGATAGTAAGCTGGTTGGCCGCATTGCAGCATTTACGCATTCAAAATATAAAAATAAAGGAACTGATTTCGCAGTTGGCGGCGTTGGTTTTTTTGATTGCATTAATGATGATACAGCTACAAAAATTTTGTTTAATACTGCAAAAGGTTGGTTACAAAGTAAAAACATGGATGCAATGGATGGACCGATCAATTTCCTGGACCGCGATAAATGGTGGGGCTTAATGGTTGAAGGTTTTGAACAACCACCTATTTATGGCATGTCTTATAATCCTCCGTATTATCAAAAGCTGTTTGAAAACTATGGCTTTAAAAATTATTACAATCAGTATTATTACGCAATGGGGGTTAAAGATCCGCTATCCGAAAAATTTTTTGAACGATATAAAAAATTTAAAAGCAAGCCTGATTACTCGGCAAGGCACATCAGTATAAATAATTTAGAGAAACATGCGCATGAATTTGCTACAGTTTACAATGCTGCCTGGGCGCAACATGGCGAAGCAAAAGAGATAACAGTAAAAGATGTAATGAAACTGTTTAATAAGATGAAAGCTGTAATGGATGAGCGCATAATTTGGTTTGCTTATTATAAAGATGAACCCATTGCCATGTGGATTAACATACCAGACCTGAATGAATATTTCAAGCATTTTAATGGAAGACTTGGTGCTGTTGAAAAGCTGCGGTTGTTATTAATGAAAAAAACAAATCAATGCAGAATTTTTACGGGCGTTGCATTTGGTATTGTACCAAAGTTCCAGGCTTTAGGCATTGACTCTTTTATGATCTATGAAGCTTCCATTCCTATTCAAACACAAAACTGGTACGATAAATATGAAATGGGCTGGGCCGGTGACTGGAACCCTAAGATGATTAACATTTATAAAAGCCTTGGCGCAACACAAAGCCGGCGCATGATTACTTACCGTTATATTTTTGATGAAACAAAACATCCTTTTGAAAGGCATCCTGTGATGGAATACAAATAAAATTAAGAGACAAGATTCAAGGCATAAGTACATGATGAAAGTTTTATCCTATGGCCTGTTTTAAATCTTCAATCAGATCATCAGCATCTTCAATACCAATACTTAATCTTATTAAAGAATCTTTCAAGCCGTTCTTTAATCTTTGTTCTTTAGGTACTGAAGCATGTGTCATCGTTGCGGGATGATTGATCAAACTTTCAACGCCGCCCAGGCTTTCAGCTAAAGCAATAATTTTTGTTGATGATACAACGCGTTTTAATTCTGCAGCGCTTTCATCTTTCAATTCAAAACTTATCATGCCACCAAAACCACGCATTTGCTTTTTAGCAATCGCATAATTTGGATGATCTTCAAAACCAGGCCAGTAAACTTTTGCAACCTTTGCATGATTGCGTAAATAATTTGCAATCTTTTCTCCATTCTCGCAATGCCGCTGCATACGCACATGCAACGTTTTTATGCCGCGTAACACAAGAAAACAGTCCTGTGGACCGGGAACGGCACCACAACTTTTTTGTATAAAATATAATTCATCATACAAGGTTTTATCATTCATAGCAAGACAGCCTTGTATCACATCACTATGCCCGCTTAAATATTTTGTAGAAGAATGCATCACCATATCAGCGCCAAGGTCTAAAGGATTCTGTAAATAAGGCGAAGCGAAAGTGTTATCAACACAAACTTGGATGTTGTGCTGTTTTGCAATTGAACAGGTTTCGGCAATATCAACAATGTTCATTAAAGGGTTAGTTGGTGTTTCAATCCAGATAAGTTTTGTGTTTGAATTGACAGCGCTTTTTATGTTGGCCACATTACTCATGTTTACATAATGAAACTTCATTCCATATTTTTCAAACACCTTTGAAAACAAACGAAACGTTCCGCCATACATATCATTCGATGCAATTATTTCATCGCCTGGTTTTAATAATTTAATCACTGCATCTGTGGCGGCAACACCACTGCTGAATGCTAATCCATATTTGCCATTTTCTATTGCAGCGCAAACATTTTCCAATACAGTTCTTGTGGGGTTGCCGGCACGTGAATAATCATAACCTTTATGCACTTCGGGTGCATCCTGCACATAAGTTGATGTTTGATAAATTGGCGTCATAATAGCGCCTGTTGATGCATCCGGTTCTATGCCTGCATGTATAAATTGAGTTGCTTGTTTCATATATTATTTTATCGGCACAAAGATTACAAATTCCGGTTCATATTAAAACACGGCGTTGCCATTCATCATCAGATTAACACAACTTAACAAGTGCATAATATTTACTTAATACAATAAACAATTTGTGTTTAACGGCAATAAAACCTGCATTCACACTGTATTTTATATGATTTGCCTTACGCCGCTTTAATCAATAAAAATGCATTAACGCTATTTAACAAACCAGTGGTGTAGAAGCGCTTGACTCAAGGCTTAGCATGCATATAGTTTTGTGCTTTCAAAACCAATAAATAAGACAAGTATGAAAAAGATTTTAGTTTATGCAGCTTCAATTTTAATAACTGTTTCTGCAACAGCCGCTGCACCAAGTTCAAAAATTGTACAGGTATTCAGTGCAACATTTCCTAATGCTTCTAATGTAAAATGGAATGATGAAAGCAATGGGTTTTCAGTAAGTTTTACTCAAAACGGCGACCTTGAAAAAGTGTTTTATTCCAAGCGTGGAAATTTTATCTGTTCATGGAAGTATACTGATGGTAAAGAACTTCCCACAACGCTTGCTGTGGCTTTACAAAAAAATCACAAAGAAGGAAAAATTATAGGTGTTACTGAGTTTACAAATGATCAGAGTTTTATTTATGAAATAAAACTGGTTAACGGTGACACAATGTATTCAGTGAAAGCTTCGTCAGATGGCAGCATAATAAGTGATGAAAAAATAAATTAAGCAGTAACCATTTTGCCTGTT
>CAZZXW010000272.1:0-4807 GCA_964658095.1 uncultured Parafilimonas sp.
AAAACCTTTTTCATTTCCAACCCAACGCGCATCAGGGCCTATATCACTAAACACAATTGTATTTGGTGCAATGGCTCGCATGGTTTGTTCAAAGCGATACCAATCATAAATCATCTTTTTTCCATTCGGGCCTTCTCCATTTGCGCCATCCCACCAGAACTCAAAAAAAGGTCCGTAATGCTGTACAACTTCTTTCATCATATTTACAAACACATCATTATATGCAGCCGTTCCATACTTTGGGTGATTGCGATCCCATGGAGATAAATATACACCCATCTTTAAACCATATTCTTTACACGCATCGCTTAACTCACGCAATACATCGCCTTTGCCGTTGCGCCATTTGCTTTGTGCAATTGTGTGCGTTGAATATTTGCTTGGCCATAAACAAAAACCATCATGATGTTTTGCGGTGATGATAATACCTTTTGCACCGGCCGCTTTTGCAATTCGGCACCATTGCTTACAATCGAGTGCTGTGGGATAAAAAACATCTTCAGCTTCGGTTCCTTTCCCCCATTCCAGGTCAGTAAAAGTATTTGGTCCAAAATGAACAAACAGGTAAAAATCCATGTTTTGCCAGGCAAGTTGCTTTGCTGTTGGAACTGGTTTATTTATAGAAACTGTTTGTGCATGTATAATGATGTTGTAATTAATAAGTGTAAGTATTACAATTAATTTTTTCATTATCTTAATTTAAATGTGCATGTTTTATTGAAGGTCTGAACCAGGTTATAATTTGCCATATTATTTCAGCGCTTATTAACGCAATTACTGCGAATAAAACTGCTGAAAAATTACCTGATATAAAACTACCTGTTAAACCTAAAATATAAACTATAAAAGGAATAACTGTTAGCACACATAATCCGGTTATACCTAATTTTATCTTAAAAGGACGCTGCGCATCAGCCATTTTTTTTCTTAAAACAATAAGCGCAACAAATTCTAAAAACAAACCGGCACCATATAAAGTTATATCAATAATTAAAAGGTCTGCAAACGTCCATAAGATCATAACACTTACAATTAACGCGCATACAATTACAGATACATAAGGCGTTTTAAATCTCGGATGCATGCTGTTTAATTTTTGAGGTAATAATTTATCATCGCTCATTACTTTTGGTACACGAGAAACTGATAATAATATAGCAGAAAATAATCCTAATGTACTTGCCATGCCTCCGGCCGCAATTAACGCAGCAAGCCATTTTCCCCCAATAATTAAACCTACTGTAGGAAAGCCCTGTGCAGCAAGCACAGAAAAACTTATCCCACTTGCCTGTGCCGTTAACACTGTAAAAAAGTAAAAAATACAAATCAATATAAATGCAATTATGGTTGATTTTATATAAGATTGAATTGGCTTATTAACTTCTTCGGCGTAAGTCATACTGTTATCCCATCCGCAAAAATTCCAGATCACTGTAAACAAAGCAAGACCAATTGAAGAAAAAGGAACGTGATGCAAAGACATGTGCGGAATGGCAAATAAAATGGTATGTGAAGCAAAAGCGCTTATAAAAAGAATAATGAAAGGCGCAATTACAGCGGCGCCTAATATAAGAGAAGCTTCACCAACAGGCACAATACCTAAGATGTTTAATCCGGCGCCAGCCCATATAATTATCAAACAAACAGGAATTTTGTATGCTTCAATTCCAGGAAAAAAATAAGAAGCATATTCAACAAACAATACAGGATAAATTGCAAGATCAACAAAGGTGTAAAGCCACGTCCACCAGCCTTCATAAAAAGCAAAGCGCAAACCAATTGCTTTTTTTACCCACTGATAATAACCACCAGTAACAGGCATCATGCTGTTAAGTTCAAGCACCATTAAAATAGAAGGCACATCCCATAAAAGAGGTGTAACAATAAGTAATAACAATGCACCATTATTTCCTGCATAAGTTAATAAAGGTTCAAGCCCATACGGGCCTCCGGAAACTGTTAAAAAAATTACGGCAACAAGCTGAACAACACGCAATCGTTTTTGACCGGGATTAGACAGTGACATCAAAGTAAAAATAAAGGTTATAAAGACTGCCCGATTTTTTTCAAAGATTATTTCAAGTAAATTTTAATGCATTAAACGCATCTTATATTTCACAGCTAACTTTGCGCTTTAAGTAATTATATGGATTATCGCATTGAAAAAGATACGATGGGCGAAGTAAAAGTGCCATCAAATGTTTATTGGGGCGCTCAAACTCAACGCAGTATTGAGAATTTTAAAATTGCGCAAGACATTAATAAAATGCCAATACCAATTATTTATGCATTCGCTTATCTTAAAAAAGCAGCGGCACTTGCAAATAATGAATTAGGTGTTTTGCCCGATGACAAACGCGATGCAACTGCAAAAGCGTGTGATGAAATTTTAGAAGGAAAATTAGATAACCAGTTTCCACTGGTGGTTTGGCAAACCGGAAGCGGCACACAAAGCAACATGAACGTAAATGAAGTGATTGCTTATCGTGCACACGTATTACATGGCGGCGCTTTAACCGATAAAGAAAAATTTTTGCACCCGAATGACGATGTGAATAAATCACAAAGCAGCAATGATACCTTTCCAACAGCTATGCATATTGCAGCGTATAGAATGCTCGTTGAAACAACTATTCCCGGCATTGAAAAACTGCGTGACACGCTGAAAGAAAAACGTAAAGCGTTTATGCACGTGGTGAAAATTGGCCGTACGCATTTTATGGATGCAACACCGCTTACGCTTGGGCAGGAATTCAGCGGTTATGCTTCGCAACTTGATCATGCCTTAAAAGCAATTAAAAATTCTTTATTGCATTTAAGTGAATTGGCTTTGGGTGGTACTGCAGTTGGCACAGGCATCAACACGCCAAAAGGTTATGCTGAATTGGTAGCAAAGAAAATTGCTGAGTTAACCGGTATTCCTTTCATCACCGCAGAAAATAAATTTGAAAGCCTGGCTGCGCATGATGCCATTGTAGAGGCGCATGGCGCATTAAAAACTGCAGCCGTTAGCTTAATGAAGATTGCGAATGATATCCGCATGTTATCTTCTGGCCCGCGCAGTGGCATTGGTGAAATATTTATTCCTGATAATGAACCAGGCTCATCTATTATGCCCGGCAAAGTAAATCCTACACAATGCGAAGCATTAACTATGATTGCTGCGCAGGTTATGGGTAATGATGTTGCCATAAACATTGGCGGTGCAACAGGTCATTTTGAGCTGAATGTTTTTAAGCCGGTGATGATCTATAACTTTTTGCATAGCGCACGATTAATTGGTGAAGGATGTGTTTCTTTCAATGATAAATGTGCGGTTGGAATTGAACCAATTGAAGCTAACATTAAAAAGCATGTTGATAACAGCTTAATGCTGGTAACAGCTCTTAATACAAAAATCGGTTATTATAAAGCTGCGGAGATTGCCCAAAAAGCGCACAAAGAAAATACTACGTTAAAAGATATGGCCGTAAAGCTTGGTTATGTAACGCCACAGCAATTTGATGAATGGGTAATACCTGGAAATATGGTTGGTGATATTAAAAAGGATTAACAACGCGAAACAATTTAAATTTTTTGCATGCGTTATTAAGCAACTAAGACAAACATATTTTAATGAAGACTTGTTTCAGGTATCTATTTTTGGTGTGCTGTGCAGCACTGATATTTTCTTCCTGCGCAAAAGAATACAGTAATGAATCAGGAAATCCGCTGCAAACTGCAGAAGGTTCTTTAAAAGATTCTACAGGAAATTGTTTGCCTGACAGTGTTATAGGCACTTATTATAATGGTATAACGCCCGGCACTGATACAGCTTATGTTGAGATACAGGTTAATGTTACCAAAATAGGATCTTATAATATTATTAGTGATTACCAGAATGGTTTCGAGTTTGTTGATTCTGGCTTTTTTACAAATACAGGTTTAAATACAATAAAACTTAAGCCGTTTGGAACGCCTATCCTTCCCAAAGCAACACTGTTTACCGTGAGTTTCGACAGTTCGTTTTGTACTTTTTCGGTTAACGTACAAGATAGTACAGGCACCGGCATTCACAGCGGCGGTGGCGGTGTAGATTCTACAGGCAGCGGCGATCCTGATGCAGGAGGCGGCAGCTGGCAGTTTACACAAGGCTCTGCTAATTTCCTTGGTTCGTTGGATTCTGCAAAAAAAGATAATTCAACAGGTGTTGCAACCTTTGTACAATTAAATGGCAGCACTGCAACCGGCGATACAACAATGTCATTAGAATTTTCTATTCTTGCAGCAGATATTCAGCCAGGCACATATACAGTTCTTAATAACACCATACTTTTTTCAGCAGGAGACTTTTTAAATGATTTTTCTTATACTGCAAGTGCTTTGGATTCAGGTACAGATTTTACTATTGTAGTTACTTCTTATGATGCATCTACACAAATAATGAAAGGTACTTTTTCAGGTAAGGTGAAAGATAAATCCGGCAATATCGTGCCTATAACAAACGGAGCGTTTACGGCAACGGTTCAATAATAAACATTCAATATTAAATTATTCTGAATAGGGTCAAAGTCAGAAATGTGTCTTGACAGCCAACAGGTATGTCTGGTCAAACAACAGATTATGCTAACAGCTAACAGGGTTACTGAAAGCATACGATTATAAAAAAAGAACGCTTATGCAGGCGAAGTATGAATCGTTTCTACCTGTTTCTTTTCAGGAAAAAACTTCTTTTGCCATATCAGCAATGCAATAACACCAATTGAAATGGATGAATCAGCCAAATTAAAAACCGGGCTAAAGAATTCAAATTCATCTCCACGCCAGC
>CAZZXW010000273.1:0-4793 GCA_964658095.1 uncultured Parafilimonas sp.
TTACAATATACAAATGCTGACAGCGCAGCAACATCAATACCTATAAAAATTAAAGCAAGAGGCAACTTTAGAAAAGACAGAAGCAACTGCATTTTTCCACCTTTGTACTTAAATTTTCCCAAACACAATGCTGATTCTGCTGGTTTATTTGCGAGCCAGCAAAAATTAAAATTAGTTACACATTGCCAGGGCGATCAGTATGTAATTTATGAATGGCTGGTATATAAACTATATAACCTGCTTACACCAAAAAGCTTTCTTGCAAGGCTTGTTAAAGTAGATTATATTGATTCATCCACGCGTTTTAAACAAGATACGCATTATGGAATTTTGATTGAAAGTGAAGATGAAATGGCACGGCGCAACGGATCAGTAATTATAAAAAGAAAACTGGTAGAAGCGCAGGCAACCAAGCATGAAGAGTATCTTATAATGACCATATTTGAATATATGATCGGCAATACAGACTGGTCAATTCCTTTTCTGCATAATATAAGATTGATCTCAGCAGATTCAACAAAAGTGCCTTACACCACCGTGGCTTATGATTTTGATCATGCAGGTATTGTAAATGCGCCTTATGCTTTGCCACCCGAAGAATTAGAACTTAAATCTGTGCAGGAAAGATTATACCGCGGCTATTGTTTGCCTTATACAGATTTTGATGAACCGGTAAAATTGTATGATAGTTTAAAAACAGAAATTTATAAAACTTATACAAGTTGTACTTTGTTGCAACCAAGATATGTTAAGCAAACTCTTGCGTATCTTGATGACTTTTACAAAACAATCAATAATAAAAAATTAAGAATACTTGAATTTGGCAAACCTTGTTCGCCGGAAGGCAGGCAAAACGTTTTGATTAAAGGTTTAAAAGGTTCTGATTAAAAAAAATATATGGCTTCAACAAAAATTACAGTAAACAATAATGGTTCTTTAAAAGTAGAAGGCGATTTTGAAATTGTTGACAGGAATGGCGACGTGTACGATTTAGGTGGCAGAAAAATTGTTTCAATCTGCCGATGCGGGCTTTCATCCACAAAACCTTTTTGCGATGGTGCACATAAAAATCATTTTGAGCATGAAGCCATTGCGTTTGCACTTCCTCCTAAAAAAGAAATATAAAAATCACGGTTAAGCAGATAAGCAATGCTATCTCAAACGCATTATTATTTATGTTTTAATTTGCCGGCATGAATGATAGGATAATTATTTCAGTAAAAGATTTGGTAAAAGATTACGGTGAGTTTCATGCAGTAAAAGGGATAAGCTTTGATGTGTATGAAGGTGAAGTGTTTGGATTGCTGGGACCGAATGGTGCAGGCAAATCAACCACGCTTGAAATAATTGAAACGCTGCGTGAAAAAACAAGCGGCGAAATAATGGTTGATGGTTTTAATCTTGATAAATCACCTAACGATATTAAAAAAATTATCGGTGTACAGTTGCAAACATCAGGTTATTATCCCAACTTAAATCTTACTGAACTTATTGTGTTGTTTGCCGGGCTTTATAACGAAAACATAAATGCACTTGAACTGCTTGATACCGTAAATCTTCGTGATAAAGCAAAGGCAAAATATAAAGAATTAAGCGGCGGCCAAAAGCAACGGTTTTCAATAGCCACCACATTAATTAATAAGCCAAAGATTATTTTTTTAGATGAGCCAACAACTGGTTTAGATCCGCAGGCAAGGCGCAATCTTTGGGATTTGATTAAAGGCATTCAAAGCCGGGGTACAACTGTTATTATTACTACGCATTATATGGATGAAGCTGAAATGCTTTGCAATCGTGTTGCTATAATTGATTCCGGAAAGATCATAGCAATGGCTTCGCCTGATAAACTGATTGATGATCTTGTTGAAACTGGTTTTGAAAAACCAAAAGAAGTTAAGCAGGCTAATCTTGAAGATGTTTTTATACAACTTACCGGCAAGCATTTAAGAGAAGATTAATGCCGGTTGTCAGAGATCAGTTACAACAGGAAATTGTTCTTGATACATTTCCCAAACGCATTATTTCACTTGTTCCTTCTATCACCGAATTATTGTTTGATCTTCAACTTGAAGATGAAGTTATAGGCATTACCAAGTTTTGTGTGCATCCAAAACATTGGCATCAAACAAAAGCAAAAATTGGCGGCACAAAAAATATAAATGTTGATATTATTGCTTCATTAAAACCGGATTTAATAATTGCCAATAAAGAAGAAAACATAAAAGAACAGGTTAAAGCATTGCAAACTTTTGCGCCAGTTTTTATTACTGATGTAAGCAATCTTGATGACGCTTTGATAATGATTGAATCAATTGGCTTGATAACGAACAGAAATAATAAAGCGCAACACATTATTCAAAACATAAAAACAGGGTTTTCAAAAATTCATTTACCCGTAAATAAACTGCGTGTTTGTTATTTGATCTGGAAAGATCCTTATATCACAATTGGCGGCGATACATTTATTAATGATATGCTTGAGCGTTGTGGCTTTATTAATGTATTTGCTGATGAAAAGCGCTATCCTGAAATTTCAATCAGTCAACTATCATCTCTAAATTGTGAACTTATAATGTTATCATCAGAACCATTTCCTTTCAAACAAAAACATGTTGATGAACTGCAAACATTAACGCCTTCAACAAAAATTTTATTAGTTAATGGTGAAATGTTCAGTTGGTATGGAAGCCGTTTGCAACATGCACCACAATACTTCTCTTACTTAACAAATAGTTTGTAGTAACAGCATTATTATCTTCGCAACATGTTGTACAGTGCGCTTCGTAAATTGCTTTTTCTTTTTCCGCCTGAAGCAGTACATCATTTTTCAATGAATGGTTTAAAAGCTGCATGCAATATTAGCATAACTAAAAAAATAGTTAAACAAAGTTTTCAGTTTAATCATGAATCATTACATAAAAACTTTTTTGGATTAACTTTTAAAAATCCTGTTGGCTTAGGCGCAGGCTTTGATAAAAATGCTTTGTATTTAAACGAGCTTGAAGCGCTTGGTTTTGGTTTTGTTGAAATAGGAACAGTAACGCCAAAGCCACAACATGGAAATGATAAACCACGTTTGTTTCGATTGCAAAAAGATAAGGCGCTTATAAACCGAATGGGCTTTAATAACGATGGTGTTGATGTTATAAAAAAACGATTAGAAAAGTGGAAGGCTAACAGCCAACAGCCAACAGCTAACAGCTTTATTATCGGTGGCAACATTGGTAAGAATAAAACAACAGCCAACGAAGATGCCTGGCAAGATTATGTTACCTGCTTTAAAGCTTTATTTAATTGTGTTGATTATTTTGTAGTGAATGTAAGCTCGCCAAACACGCCTGGCTTGCGTGCGTTGCAGGATAAAGATTCATTGAAAAAAATATTATCAGAACTGCAATCAATAAATCATGCTTTCGCAAAGCCCAAACCGTTGTTATTAAAAATTGCGCCGGATTTAAACGAACCGCAGCTTGATGATATAATAAGCCTTGCGTTTGAAGTTAACCTTGATGGAATTGTTGCAACGAACACAACTATAACACGTGATAATCTTATTGCATCAAAGAATGAAATAGAAAAAATTGGAACTGGTGGGTTAAGCGGAAAACCTTTACAAAAAAGATCAACAGAAATTTTAAAACATATTATTCAACAATCAAACAATAAAATTCCGGTTGTTGCAAGCGGCGGAATTTTTAATGCTGACGATGCTAAAGAAAAGTTTAATGCAGGAGCTTCTTTGATACAGGTTTGGACAGGCTTTATTTATGAAGGTCCATCAATCGTTAAAAAAATAAATAAGCAACTTGCAATTAAGCACGGTTAATTTTTCTTAATTGTTGTAACAATGCTCTCAAATCTTTTGGAAGCGGTGCTTCAAGAAAATATTCTTTATCATTCAAATTAAATTTCAATGATGTAGAATGTAATGCAAGCCTTGATAATATTGGCCTTTCAACCTCTTCACTTTTACTTAAGTTATATTTTGTTTTGATAGCAGAGAGATAAACCGGCTTACCATCACCATATAGTTCATCGCATAAAATACTGTTGCCAATGTATTGCGCATGAACACGAATCTGGTGCGTTCGGCCTGTTTGAATTTTAAATTGAACCAAGCTGAATCGTTTAAAGTTTTCTATCACTTCAAATTCAGTTAATGAAGGCTTGCCGTTTGCAGACACAATCATTTTGTTATTGCCGGATGGATGTTGCATTAACGGAACTTCAATTTTTCCATGGGCAGGAGAAGGAGTGCCATGCACTAAACCAAGATAAATTTTTTCTGTTTTATGTGTTTCAAAAAGTAGAGAAAGTTGCTTGTGCGTCGTTTCATCTTTTGCAAAAATAATAACGCCGCTTGTGCCTTTATCCAAGCGATGAACAGTAAATATCTGTTCATGATTGTTTTGTAAAATTTGCTTTAATGAAAGTTCTTTGCCTTCCCTGTCAGGAATACTTAATAAGCCTGAAGGCTTATTGATTGCAATTAAAAATTCGTCTTCATAAATTATATCAGGCTTCATTATAAGTCCTGCTTATCTTTTAATCTTTTCAATCCCGGTTCAGATGATTTCTTTACAAAACTTTGATTCATGTATTTAATTAAGCGTATTTCTTTTTCATTTAGAAAACGCCATTTGCCACGCTCCACATTTTTCTTGGTAAGATTAGCAAACAAAACACGATCAAGATTTTTTACATCATAACCCAAATGTTCAAACATGCGCCGTACAATGCGGTTGCGGCCACTGTGTATTTCAATGCCAATAATGGATTTGTCTTTGATATCA
>CAZZXW010000274.1:0-4791 GCA_964658095.1 uncultured Parafilimonas sp.
TTGCGGGATAAGCTTGAACGCAATACAAGGTATTTCAGAACAAAAATTACTGAAGCCGGTTTTGATATAACGCCGGGCGAACATCCGATTGTTCCCATTATGTTATATGATGCCGTTATAGCGCAAAACTTTGCTGCTAAATTATTGGATGAAGGAATTTATGTGATTGGATTTTTTTATCCTGTTGTTCCTAAAGATAAAGCCCGCATACGTGTGCAGTTAAGTGCGGCACATGAAACACATCATATTGATAAAGCTGTTGAAGCGTTTTCAAAAATTCGAAAAGAGTTGGGTGTGATTAAGTAAACCATAAATAAAAGAGGCTGCCTGATATCAGTCAGCCTCTTTTATTTTTACCTTGATTTATTTTTGAATAACCAGTTGAAGCGTTTTAGATTCTTCATCCGTTTTTATTTCCACCCAATAAGTACCCGCAGCCAACTGCTTTACCGGCAAAGCAATTGTTTTATCAACAAATTTCCCTGCATTAAGTGTTGTCATTTTTTTACCGCGAACATCAAACAAATTAATGTTGATTGTTTTGTTTGATGGATTGCTGATTACAATGTTTGCCACATCTTTTGCCGGGTTAGGATAAATGCTTGCTTTAAATGCATCATTTAGTTTTGTTGCAACAATATTGGTAGTTACTGCCGCATCAGCATCTGCTACATTTACACGGTACTCTGCTTCACTTTGTGCAGGCATATTGTCTGTAAATGTAAACCCGTAGTTTTTATCAAAGTTGCCTTGTTCGCTGAATGTACCTATCTTTTTAAAATCATTATCACCGGCAACTTTTCTTTCAATTTCAAAAGCCGGGTTGTTTAATGCAGTTGATGTTTGCCAGCTTAAATCAACATGCTGTGTTTTTGTTTCTGCAATAAGTGAGGCAAAGCCTGATGTGCTGCCAGTAACGAATGAACTTGTAGTTGAATACGCATTTGTGCCTTGCGTTAAATAAACGGGCTGGCCGGCTTTTGTAATTGCTGTTGCCGTATTATGCAACTGCGTTGGATTTACAAAAATGTACACATCATCCAGCCACCAGCCACCGCCTGTTACACTGCCGCCGGTAACATCAGAAGTCATCCTGAATCGTATATAAATGTTCTTGCCCACATAATCAGAAAGTGAAGCAATAGAAGTTACATAACCACTGGTAGTACCTGTAAAAGCAGATTCATCAGACAGGCCAATATAAGGATTGTTTGCAGTTGTAATAATGCCGTTATAACCGTTTTGAGAGAATGCTGTTGGCGGCAGGTATGTCCAGTTGGTATTGTCAACAGACACTTCAATCACGCCTCCGTCATAGCCGCTTTCTGTTGCATATTTATGTATGAAAACAAGTTGTGCACCGGTTGGTATGTTGATGGCGTTTACCGTTTTTAAAGATGTGTTTGAACCGCCAATATCATAATCAGGAACAAACCAATAGTGTGAACCTGTATTAGCTTGTGTTGAATCTGTTTCATATGTCCATTTTGCAGTTGCTGAAGCATCTGTGCTCCATTTGCTACTGCCATTTTCCTGGTTGTCACCAAACACAGTGGTAGAAACACTGCTGCTCTTAAGTTTTGCAGTAAGTGTTATAACTTTTGTTTCACCGACAGATAAAGGAATCGTCCATGTTATGATCTTGCCTTTAACTACAGGTGAATAATTTGCTTGTGTGAAGGTTAATGTAGATGCCAGCGTATCTGTTACTGTTACACTGCTTATTGATTTAGGAACAAGATTGGTAACTTTAATTGTATACTTTACATAAGCACCGTTCTGCACTTTAGCCGCGCCAGACTTAACTATCCTGATGCTTTTTTGTGAAGGATCGCAACTAAACGGAACATCAAAAGCTTCCACTTCATCGCCCAATGCATTGGTGCCTGAACTTGCTGAATAACCAAGGCCACGCTTTGCAAAAGCCTGCCATATAATACAACTATGCTGGCCATTATATAACAATGTATCGGCTTCAAGAATAGCATCTCTTTCTTCAACAAATGTCGGGTTTGCAGGCTGCAGCTTCATTCCTTCAATTATTAATCTTGTAGCAATGTTATTGCCTTTTGCAGTTGCAGGCGGATTGTGACTTGCTGTTGGGTTAGCACCTTCATACACATTATCATTCATGCCGTATTCATCAATAAATTTTTGCAGCATTTCATACAACATAGTGCACCATACAAAACCCACTGAGTGCGCTTCGGCATAATCGGCCCGCTTAACGTAACCAAACGTTGCAGGATTTACTGTTTTATCAATTGAATAAGGATATTCTCTTATGCCCAGCGCATTGTAAGCCTGGTATGTAACATAATTACCAATGCCTCTTGATGGCAATACGCCAAGCGCATGGGATGAGTTGGGCGCTTTAAGATCGTTATTTCTTAACGTCATATATAAAGCCATGTAATCACTCCACCCTTCACCACCTTGTTCATCACCGCCTAAAGGCAATAATGAACCTCCATTGGTTAAACGGTTTGAAATGCCATGCGTGTATTCGTGGCTCATCACACCATTATCAATATCGCCATCACGTTCAGGTGCTGGTGCTTTTGTTCTTTTTAATGAACCGGTTACAGTTGCGCCGTTTGTTAACTGCGCTTTTAAAGCAGCGCCATCAGCCTTGCTTATCATCACTGCCGGTATAGAAACAAGGCTTGTTGTAGGGTCACCACCACCCATTGCAGCCGGCGGTCCATCTACATTATTTATAATGATTGCAGCAACAGCCCCACCTTCCTGTGCACCCAAAACTTTTTCTACAAAAGAACAATCACCTCTGTCAATCACTGCAATTTTACCGCTAACATTTTGTGATGGTAGTGCTATACTTTCCTGGCCGGTACTGCAGCCTTCAGTTGGTGTACCAATTGTTGAAAGTGCGCTGGCTGCAACCAGTGCATACTGTGTATTAGTTACCGGATGCGTATAAAGATCGTTTGCGGCAGTATCTGTAGGCAATGTGCTGAATGAACCCTGCACTGCAATATATTTTGAACCCGCAGCCGGTGTGCCAGTTGAAGAAGATGTAAACTGTACAAGTGAATCAGGGAATGAAGCCGTCCACAGATACATTTGCATCTCGCCGTTAGTGCCATCAGGCAAGGTTAAAAAATTAGCATTGTTGGTGCCGCCGCCATCCTGTGCCTGTGCCCATACTTCATCAGCACCCAAAGCTGTTGCACCGCCTCTTGTGCCTGTACTGAAAGTGTTTGATTCCTGGAAGTTACCGGAAGCTTCATCAAATCCAAAATAATAAGAAACATCATGCATTAAATTGTTCCAGAAAAAAAGGTTTACGATAGCCGCATTTTGATATACAGGCGGCTGCGTGTTTAAATACAAGGGATAATCAAAAACAAAAGGTTCAGTAAGCGGGTAAACACCGCCAATTGTATTTGTAGGAAAAGCAGTGCGTGTAGGATCTGCACTGGGTACACCGCCTTCGGGCGTGGGGCTTGGATCCTGGAATGCCCAAACATTATTACCATGTGTATAATTATACGTAATGGTGTTACCTACTTTGTGCCAGCCATCAGGAGAAGCTAATGTGTCGCCGCCTTTTGTTACAAGCTGATGTGTGGCTCCCGGGTCAATCGGGCTTTCATAAGGCAGGTTATAAATCCTGTATTTGTTGGATGGCAATGTTTGAATACTGTTACCAACATCTTCCGTTGACTGCTGATAATTTGCGATACTTTCTTCGGGTGATGGTGCTGGCAGCATTCGTTCATTTGCTGTTGCATCAGTTATGCCGCCACCAAAATTGCAATGGATGATCATGTCTTTCCTTTCAATAATCTTTCCCGTTGAAGCATCTATGTAAACCAGCCAGTAATGCGCTTTGTAGGCATCCATCATTTGTATTTCCCATGCCGTTGTAAGTTTTTTCAAGCGCTGATCATTATAATATACAAGCCTGCAGGGCACATCCCATATTGATGAATTGTTACGGCTAAAGATGGTGTACTTATCAGAACCCTTTTCGGCCTGTTTTAAAGTAAGTGCTTCTGTGCCAGAATATTTTATTGCATTCAGTAAAGTTATAACGGCAGATTTTGCATCTGTTGTTACGCTTGCAGAAGGTATTTTATAACTGCTTAAAGCAATCAGCTTGTTTGTGGCAGATTGCGCATTGCCAAGCGTATGTAATGAGAAAGAAGTATTGGTTACTGTTAAGCCGTTAATTTTTTGTGTTGCATAAGCATGTTGAATGCCGGTGGTTTTATCAGTGTAACTAAAAGTGACAAACATGCTTTCAACATCTTTTTGCACAATATGAAATTGGTCTTTGCGCTGCAACGCGTATTGCTTTAACTCAGGTAAAAAAGATTGATCTTGCGAACTGGCTTTAAATGTTATGTAGCAAACGCCTGTACATAACAATAGCCTTAATAAATGAGTAAAGTGTTTTTTCATGTTTGATTTTTGAATGAATAATAGGATAAGTAGTACAATAATTAAAGATATAAAAGCCGCAATAAGTATAAAAATTTAATGGCTGTAAATTATCAGGAACAGGAATAAATTAGTAGATCATTGCTCCATTTTTCAATTGACTTTTATAAACAAATAAAAACATTCCCTGGCCTGGGTTACTCCATTTATATGCAACTTTGCACGTTTATTATTTAAGACCGTAACATCAATTCAATGAAAAGAATTTCGATTTCTTACTCAAATTCTTCCAATTTTATTCATTCTTGAAGCACATGGTATTGATTGGTGTATGAGAACTATTCGATGGAAAGGATTTCGATGGATTATATTTCTTTCATTTGT
>CAZZXW010000275.1:0-4790 GCA_964658095.1 uncultured Parafilimonas sp.
GCAATTAATAAGCCTTTTGCATCAATTGGTGTTGATGGATAAACCACTTTTAAACCCGGCGTATGCACAAACCAGGCTTCATTGCTTTGTGAATGAAACGGCCCGGCGCCAACACCTGCGCCAGTGGGCATTCGTATAACAACATCAGCATTTTGCTGCCAGCGATAATAAATTTTCGCAAGATTGTTTACAATCTGGTTAAAGCCAACACTTGCAAAATCTGCAAACTGCATTTCCATCATTACTTTAAAACCTTCTAAACTTAAACCTAACGCTGCACCAACAATAGCGCTTTCACATATTGGCGTATTGCGTACACGCTCTTTACCAAACATATTTACAAAGCCTTCAGTAATTTTAAATGCACCACCGTATTCTGCAATATCCTGGCCCATTAAAATTAAATTCGGATGCTGTTGCATGCTTTGTTTTAATGCATCGCTGATGGCATTTATAAAACGTTTATCGGTTGACTGTTGAGCATTGACTGTTGAGGGCTCTGAATTATCAATTATATTTACTGTTAACCGTTGACCGATGACTGCTGATTTATTTGCATAAACATCATTCAATTCATTTTCCGTATTTATAACGATTGATGGTGCTGAAAAACCAATTGCAAGTTCTTCTTCAATGTAATTTTTAATTTCTTCTTTTATTGATGCAATTTCTTCATCAGATAAAACTTCTTGCTGCAATAAATAATTTTCAAAATTTATAACCGGATCTTTTTCTTTCCATTCATCAAACAATTCAACAGGAATATATTTTGTGCCGCTGGCTTCTTCGTGTCCACGCATCCTGAATGTCATGCATTCTATTAAATATGGTTTTTGATTTTTAATGCAATATTCACGAACACCTTTTATAGTATCATAAACGGTTAACAAATTATTGCCATCAATTTGCACGCCTTCCATACCATAACCTTTTGCACGGTCAACTAAATTTGTACAACGGTATTGCTCCTGAACAGGTGTACTTAAGCCATAGCCATTATTTTCAATTAAAAAGATAACAGGTAAATCCCATACTGCAGCAACGTTTAGCGCTTCATGAAAATCGCCTTCACTTGTTCCACCTTCACCTGTAAATGCCAGCGCAATTTTATTTTCCCTTTTTAATTTATGCGCCAGTGCAACACCATCTGCAATGGCCAGTTGTGGCCCAAGGTGTGATATCATTCCGCAGATGTGATGCGCTTTATTGCCAAAATGAAAACTGCGTTCTCTGCCTTTGCTATAACCATCTGCACTGCCTTGCCATTGCATGAATAATTTATGCAGCGGCATGTTGCGTGTTGTAAAAACACCAAGATTTCTGTGCAACGGCATAATCCATTCATCATCATTTAAAGCTGATGTTGCACCAACAGCAATTGCTTCCTGGCCAATACCGCTAAACCATTTTGAAATTTTACCCTGCCGCAATAACACCAGCATTTTTTCTTCAATCATGCGGGGTAATAAAATTTTTTTATAGAACCCTGTCAGCTCTTTATTTGATAAATCTTTGCGTTGAAAATCCATCATGCAGCGAAGTTAAGAGCAAACGTTTTGAGTTTAAACTACCTGGTTTGAAGTGTTTGAATGTTTTCTTTAAATAGGAAATTTTCTAACTGTTCGAATGCGCCTGCAAGGCGTAAGATGTAAATCAGTTGTTTCACCAGTGCTATAATTATAAAACCATAATCCTCCGTTGCTCTGATTTAATATACGTAAACAGGAAGATAAACATAATAATAAACAGGCTAAAACATAAGAAAGCGGAAATTTTTTAATTCTCATAATATTGCAGTAGGTAAAATTATACAAGAATATATTTCATCTATATCTCAAACAACAAAAAAACATTTAAGACGTATATTGTACATCAAATCAATTTGAATGAAGTTGAATCGCTTTCTGATCTGCTGCTTAAGTTTAGCATTAGTAGTTTTTAGTGCCAACGCCCAATTATATAAAATTGACATTAATAAAAAAATTGATAATGCTTCTGCTATTATTGAAGGTAAAGTTGTTGGCCAGCATTCTTTCTGGAACACTGAGCATACAATGATCTACACTTCTAATACTGTTCATATTTATAAGATTTTTAAAGGGGATATTGGTGTTGATCAAATCGAAATTGTAACACAGGGTGGCAGTGTTGATAATCATTGCCTGGTAGTTAGCGAAGTTTTGCAATTGCAGAAAAATGAAACTGGAATGTTTTTCTGTTTTAAAAATGACAAACAAATTCGTTCACCAATTTCTAACAGCATTTTATATGATGTGTACAGCAGCAGCCAGGGTTTTTTGAAATATGACCTCAAAAATAATATTGCTTATGCTCCTTTTGCAGCATACAAAAACATAAGTGAAAACCTATATAGTATTATAAAAAATAAAACAGGTATCACAGAAAAAACTGTTGATGCTTCGTTTAATTTTAATACAGGTGTTGTAACAAATGGTGTTACTGGTACGGCAACTATTACTTCATTTTCTCCTGACACAGTGCATGGCGGCGCCATTAATGATGCTGCTAATAATTTACTTACCATAAACGGTTCTGGTTTTGGCAATTCGCCTTCCGGCTCTGCTGCCGTTGAGTTTAAAGATGGCAATAATGATCATACAGATCCAGATTATTCAGTTGCTTATAACTCGCCATATATTATTTCATGGACAGACAGCAAGATTGTTTTAAATGTTCCTGACCGTGCTGCCACAGGTAAAATTGCGGTTGTTACAAGTGGTGGAACTACGGCTACTTCCACAACAGACCTGCAGGTATTCTTTTCCGTTTTGGATGCTGAATTTACTGTTGATAGTAAAGACTTTGTAAGAGAGCCAAGGCTGATGAATACAAACGGTTCAGGCGGTTATACCTACCAGTTTAGCACAAACACTGCAGGTAGCGGAGTAGATTTTTCTACTTCAGCAGCTAAAGCAACTTTTGAACGGGCTGTAACAACCTGGAAAGAAATCCTTGGTGCTAATTTTACTGAAGGCGCAACAACAACATTACAGGCTGTTAAAGATGATAAAGTAAACCTGATTGTATTTGATAATGATAATACCGGTGTTCCTAAAATGGCAGATGGTGTTTTAGAAGCAACATACAGTTGGTTTTCTGCCTGTACATCCGGCAGTGATTTACTTACTGCGCAAAAAACAGGCTTTGATATTTTAGTAAGAAATAATAACGTTTCACAAGGCGCAACCCTTTCTTTAAATGACGGTCCTTGCTTTCCCCAGCAAAAAAGTTATGATCTTGAAATGATCATACTGCATGAACTTGGCCATGCCTTAAACCTTGCACATATTAATGATGATTATGAAGCAAGTTCAAACAGCTATGCCACCATCAACCCTTCTAAAGTTATGCATTATGCTATACTTGACTATGCAGACAGAAGATCACCTGATGCATCTGCTTACCAGGGCGCCTCATATACTATTACGCCGCAAAACAATACTTATGGAAACTGTAATTTATATGCACAGGAAATGCAACCGCTTACAACAATCTTAACAGCAACAGATGAATGCCCTTCAAACTTTCCTGCATCACCAATACAGGAAAATACAAAAATATTTTTTGACCTTGTACATGCAACCAGCAACAAGTTTAAAGACCCGGCTTTTACGCAGGTAAATTGTAATAATACCGGGAACTTTGTTACTAACAATGCCTATTATGCTTTCATGAGCAGTACGCAGCAAAGTCTTAAAATGGTGGTTACGGGATACACACTTGTTCCTGCAGGTTTATCAGCTTGTGATGGTGAAGGTGTAAGGCTGGCTTTGTATGATGTTTCATCTTGCCCGGAAGGCCAGAATTTTCCGCAGCCGGTTAATTGTTCAACCTTTAACAACAATGGCACTATTAACATAAACGGTTTGCAGGAAGCGCATAAATACCTTTTATATTTTGATGGCATCAGAAATACAAAAGCTTCTTTCAGTGTAACTTTTAATGGTGATAGTATTGATACTAATCCAACAACAAATACTACGTTTAATGCTTTTCCTAACCCGGTAGTTAATGGCACAACTACGCTGGAGATTAATAATGCCAGCGGCTCGTTTTATGAATATGCTTTGTTTGATGCCGTAGGCAGGCTTCTTAAACATGATAAAATATCAGTAACGCAATCAACCCAAACATCTACGCTTTATCTTAATAATTTACCAGCAGGGGTTTATGTTTTAAGAATAGCAGATGGAACAGGAAAGATCATTAAGAAAACCAAGATTCTTAAATTATAAAATGATGTAAACAAAAAAGCTCCGCATTTATGCAGAGCTTTTTCTTAAGTTTAAAAGTTTACTCACTCACTACTTCAAATTCAATTTCTGTATTGTTGCCATTGCCAAAGTCTATATTGGCTTTATAAGTTCCCAATTCTTTTACATCGTCAACAATTGAGATGCGTTTACGGTCAATTTGATAACCTTTCTGATCACGTATAGCACGTGCAATTTGTAAAGAAGTTACGCTGCCAAAAATCTTTCCGCTAGTACCTGTTTTGGCACCAATCTTTAAAGCACCTTGTTTTAATACGTTGATTACGTTATTAATTTCAGCAAGCATAGCATCTTCTTTTTTATGCTGCACTTTCATGCGCTCTCCAAGAATTTTTTTGTTAGAAGGATTGGCTTCTATTGCAAATTTTTGAGGAATAAGATAATTGCGTGCATAACCATTTTTTACGCTCACCAGTTCATTGGCTGCGCCAAGATTATCAACATCCTGTATTAATATTACCTGCATGGTATTTAATTATAAGTTATGAGTTATAA
>CAZZXW010000276.1:0-2807 GCA_964658095.1 uncultured Parafilimonas sp.
TCATTTTTGTGTGTAAAGCGACAAGATAGTGTTTTTTATAAAAATGACAGGTAGCGAATCTAACAAATATTCGTATCTATTGCCTTTTTTTCTTGTCATTACAACCTTGTTTCGTCTTGCCTTTTGTAAACCATGATCACCGTCACTTCCGTGACAACTTGCTCCACCCAAGTTTCACTGGGTTCTTTGTTAAGCAACAATGATAATTTTGATCCACTTTTCAAATGCTTTTCCGTAAGGTATAACAGCAGCATATATTTTCGGTTTCTTTTATAGCTTTTTTATTAATAAGATATTGCCTGTTGGCTCTGAAGAATTTAGATGTATACCGAAATTCTATATCATCAAGGTTTTGAGATACTGAATAAACTGACTGATTAAAACAACAGATCTTTGTTACTTCGTTTTCAATATAAAACATGGCAATCGCATCAACAGCAACAGGTACAATTTTATCTTTATGATGTACCAGCACATGCTTTTCTTCATTTTTAATTGTATTGGTAAAAGCGTTTAAATCTTCCAATATTTTTTTATATGATCTGTCTTCTGTTAGATTAACAAATTTTGATACCGCCTTTTCGATTGCAGTTTTATTGTATGGTTTTAATATGTAGGCAATACCGTTGTTATCAAACGCCTCAAGCGCATATTTATCGTAAGCAGTGCAAAAAATTACAGGCTTGGTTACACATACATTTTTAAAAATATCGAAACTTAATCCATCGCCTAATTGTACATCACTGAAAATTATATCGTAAGTATGTGCCTCTTCAAAATATTGTATTGCCTGCTTTACCGATGATAAAATGGCAACTACTTCAACCATATGTGAAATGTTTTCTAATGTAGTTGTAATATCTTCCACATTAATTGCTTCATCTTCTATAATCACAGCTTTCATTACAAGAGTTTTAAGCACACAGTAAAGCAGTCGTCTGTTTCAACAATATTGATTACTTCGCCGCCAAGGTATTTATATCTTTGAGAAAGATTTGCTAAACCTACGCCTGACGAATTTTCGATATGATTACGCTTCTGCAGATTATTTGAAACCGCGATGCACTGATCTTTATAATCAATAGTAATTTTTAAAGGATATTCTTTTGTAAATGTGTTATGTTTTAAACAATTTTCCAGCAATATCTGTAAAGAAAACACCGGTAACTTTTTGCCTGATCTAATTATATCAGGGATGTTTACTTCATAAATTAAGCTGTCCGCAAATCTTGTTTTTTGCATCTCAAGATAGGTTAAAGAGAACTTCAGCTCTTCCTCCAAAGGCACAACAGTATGTTCGTTATGCGCTAAAGAAAAACGTAAAAACTCGGACAGCTTTACAAGGTAAGTTTCTGCTTCATTTGTCCTGCGTTTCATAAGCGTCTTCAACGCATTCAAAGAATTGAACAAAAAATGAGGATTAAGCTGATGTAATAATTTTTCATGCTGCGCCTGCATATGCTGCATTTTAAGTTCTGCATTTTCAATTCTAACCTGCGTTTCCGAATGCCGTATCAGTAACAGCTCAATAATAATTAATTCAATTGTATTAGTTGCAAAAGCAGATATGATAGGCATCAGGTACCTGAAGTCATTATTATAACGATGCGGATATACAGGATGGAATATTAAATGATGTAATGCTATTACTATCGTAGCACAAAAAAAATAACTGCATAAAAATCGTAACGCAGCGCCAAAACGAAACCTTGCAAAGATTGTTGAACCATATACCAGCAATAAAATATTTTGCAGCCATATAAAAGCTACTTGTATGGTTACTATTAAAAATGGAATGAAGTTATTTTGATGATGTAATGAAATTTGCATTGGATGATCATGATGCATAAATTCACCTTTATCAAAATGCGACATTACAATAGGCATAATTATCGGCGTAATGCCGAATAAGCCAATAAAAGGTGTTGTATAAATTGCTGTATAAATTATTGCTTTATACTTTGTATTCCAAACCATACATCAAACATAATGAAGCATTTTAAGCCTACAACTACTTTAATAATATTCTAAATCAATTAACTTTTACTGTTAATGATGTTATGTGATAACCTACTGCATCAGGCTAATTGCCTTTTCTAACTGCGTGTCACAATAAGTTTGAAATGTATGCAAATCAAAAGGCACCGAATAATCAGGTGTAAACCTTTGCCCTCATAAATAGTTCCGTCAATATATTTAAACATACTCGATGGTGTATAAGCATAAGAAATCAGTCACAGTAAATTCACCGCCATTCAAAATTTTGTTATCAGTAATGCCGCTATTGGCACTTTCATTAACCTGCGTAGCTGGCATGGTATTCTTTACCTCATCTTCTTTTTTATTATCGCAAAAGAAATATTTAAAGAAGTGCTGTACGCTAAAACTGTTTCAAGAAAATTGTTATCTGCAGCGTTGTGCGGTTTTGCGCTACTTTGCTTAATCGGCACATTTTTATTTTTTCAAATCAACATAGAACTGCCGCATTCATTTTCTAATATTGGAACAGGAAAAGAAATGCTAACCAATTTAATTATTTCAGTTTTACTACAATGCTTACCATTGGTTACGGTGATATTACGCCGGTTTCTTTGTGGCTAAAAGTGCGGTTATGCTGATGCGATTGACAGGACATTTTTATATGGTGTTTGTCACGAGCATAATTATTGGTAAATATTTATCTGCAAATAAACATTAAATTTTAAATTAGTCTATTATGAAAAAAATTATCGATAGTAAAATCAATGCAGTGATTGTGTTTATAACTGCAACAATACTTTCATGCTTATGCATGTTCTGCAATGCTC
>CAZZXW010000276.1:2817-4788 GCA_964658095.1 uncultured Parafilimonas sp.
AATTGCTGCTTGCATTATCAAAACGCAATCATACCTTGGCAATAGTTAATGTTTCAACATATAAAATAATTGATACCATTCCTGTTGGTGAAGACCCGCATGAAGTAATTGCTTCTTCAGATGGAAAAACAGCTTACGTTTCTATTTATGGCGGCGGCAGTTTACATACGATAAATGTGATTGACCTCGTTGCACAAAAACGTTTGGATGATATTGATACGAGACCATTGCTTGGTCCGCATGGATTAACTTTTGTCAACAATAAATTATGGTTCACAGTTGAAGGTTCTAAAACTATTGCATCTTACAATCCTTCAACAAACAAAATTGATTGGGCAATGGGAACAGGACAAGACAGAACGCACATGATTTATGTAACTAACAATACAAAGAAAATTTATACAACCAATGTTGCATCAGGCACTGTAAGCATTCTGCAAGATACCATGATGATGCCTGGTCATTTTGCGCCACCTAAAAATGCACCGCAACGCAATATGCCACCGCCACCAACCGCATGAAAACTGGGAGCAAACTGTTATAACTGTCGCAACCGGCTCTGAAGGTTTTGATGTATCGCCGGACAGCAGTGAATTGTGGACTGCATCTGCTGAAAATGGGAAGATTTATATAATCAATCTTTCAACAAAAAAACTTGAACAAACAATAGATGCAAACGTAAACGGCGCAAACCGGTTAAAGTTTACACTTGATGGTAAACTTGTGTTTATATCAAGTCTTGGCTCAAGCAATCTTGCTGTATTCGATGCAAGAACGCGTAAGCTTATAAAAAATATAATTATTGGCAATGGTGCCGCTGGTATTCTTATGCAGCCAGATGGCAAACATGCTTTTGTTGCATGCGGTCCTGATAATTATGTTGCTGTTATTGATTTGAAAACATTAACTGTTACAAACAAGATTGATGTTGGTGGTGAACCTGATGGATTAGCATGGGCGGTGCAATTATAGTTGGTGATTTTAGCGTTTGCTACAACAAAACCTTGTTCACCACATTGCATCACATATGCACGTGAAAACATAAGCTTTGTATTTTATTTATAATGAACTTAAGATTTACATCCAGGTCTTTATTAACGCACCTATTTTTTCTTTTTCCTTGTGCTGCCCACATTGGCGTTTCAAAGATTTCCAAATGAATCTGTCTTTAAATTATCAAGGGTTATTGTTCAGTATACTATCGGCAACTTCATCCTGCTGTGCTACCTAAAAAGAATGCTTCAAATGAATATGAACGTAATATCCAATGATTTAAAATATCACGGCTGAATGAATAAGCTTTCACAAAATGGGGTTGATGACGCAGGTATAAAAAAGAAAATAACTTTTCATGCGAGCAGACATTCATTGCAACTTTACATCAAACCTTAAATACAGACCTCTATACCGTAAGCAAACTTTTGGGTCATAAGCATTTTAAAAAACAACTGAGATCTATGCAAAGATTGTTGATGAGAAAAAGATAGAGGCAGCATCCAAACTTAATCAGTTCAGTTTTATTAGAGATAACAATAAACCAAGCTTGTATCCTTAAAAAGATGGTCACTTTGTTTAATGAATGCTTCAATGATGTATTGAACTATTTTATAAAAAGAACAAGAAGAGTGACGCTTATAATAGAAAATAAATGCTGTTTAATTACTAACACATGATAAATAAAAAGGCCCGCTTAATAAGTCGGCTTTAATTTGTTAATGATATTGAGTTGATCCTTAAATAAATGCATTGTGTCGTTAGCAAGGTGTTTGATAAAAGCCTTTACATTAAATTTTGAAATCCTTTTTGTTTTTTTTAAACCCACTGTTTAAATTTATAGCGTGAACAGACTACTGCTAACGCTTTGCCTGCTGTTTTTAATTGCTGTAGAAATAATACATGGTTACTTCATCATGCCTTTTTCCGGCAGTCAGTCTTATAATACTATTGAATACGGCTATTGGTTAAACCATA
>CAZZXW010000277.1:0-4782 GCA_964658095.1 uncultured Parafilimonas sp.
CGAAGAAGGCTTTGTTTTGATAATCTACCATTAATCTTCCGGAAACTGTATTGCTATGCATGCCTAAAGCCAGGGGCTGGTAATCTGCCTGGTAATCACTTGCCGGCGTAGATGCGCCAATCAAACCATATAAAGAAAAAACAGAATTTGCATTTAGCTTTTTTTCAACCGGCATCCATTTTAACCATAGAGAAACATCCTGTATTCCATGTGAGCCATGCAGTGTTCCCGCAGACGCTTTTGTGGTGATGTAAGGCAGGTTGAACAATACATTAAGCTTATCAGTAATTCCATAATTACCCATCAGCATATACATATTGGTGGAAACTTTTCCAAGGTTTAGGTTATCTCTTTTAAAAGTGCCTTCCCAATAATTTTTCCAGCTGCTGTGGCTATAAGTGCCACCGACGCAAAAATTATTTTTTGCCATCATGATAGCATCAATATCTGTTTGCGCTTGTACAAAAACATGAAGCGCTGAAAATAACAATATTGTTAAGCAGGTACGTTTTATAATTGATTGCATGTGTAATTATTAAATAAACAGAGTGATTACATAGCTGTGTTTACAGCAAAGAACATAGCAGGCTCAGCGTGCTAAATAAAAAGAAATATTAAGCTTCGGGAGGTTGTTCAGGAGTTGTGCCTTCGCCTTTTTGTAATGCGAAAGAAAATGCGTTTGTAGATAAAGAATCTGGTATCCTGGTTGAATTAATATTAGTAAATGACATTGTTTGCAGCTTATCGTAATCACTTAAAACAAGTTTGAAAACAGTACTGTTTTCACTTGATTTTTTAGAAGATGAATTATTATTCTGCAGTTCATTTGCTAATTTAAAAAACTCATCTTTTGCAGATTGAATTTGCATTTTATGTTCATCAGGCAAACACATTAGAATTAAATTGCCTTGCGATATTTTTTGTTTTACGTAATGATAAATTTTACCATTTAAGGTTATCTCGCCATCTTTTCTTTCAAAATCTTTTGAATCAGTTAAGTAAGGCATAGACAGCGGAACTGTTACAGTTACAAGGTCAGCATCATTATATAAATTCTTATCAATCTGGCTTACTAATGTTTTATCAGCCCGTTGTTCCATTGCGTAGAATACAAACTTGTAACCCACAAAATTGAAGACAAGTAATAAAAGTAATGTTATCGTTGCAAGCTTTTTCAAAATAGTAGTCGGCGCAAAATAAAGTATTAATTATATCAGACACAAAAAAATTTGTATGTGTTGCATAATACAGTAGCATTCTTCCAGGATAAATTCATTCAATGCTGAATTGTTTGATCATTAGCCAGGATATATCTTTCAAATTTTATTCATGCTTGCAATACATTTTACTTTGATGAATAGATTATTCACTTATTTTATCGCTTAATATAAATCAATGAAACATTACGATGCTATAATAATTGGTTCCGGACAAGCCGGTGTTCCGCTTGCAAAAAAAATTGCTGCTAAAAATTTACAGGTTGCCATTGTAGAAAGAAAGTTTGTGGGCGGAACCTGCATAAATGTTGGTTGCACGCCAACAAAATCTATGGTTGCTTCTGCCCGTGTTATGCATTTAGCAGCAACTGCAAATGAGGTTGGCATTAATGTAGAAAGTGTAAGTGTAAACATTAAAGCTGTAATTGACAGAAAAAAAAAGATTGTAGAAAAATCAAGAAGTGGTGCAGAAGATGGCTTGAAAAAAACAGAAAATGTTGAATTGATTTTTGGTGAAGCGAGTTTCATCAATAATAAAGAAATTAAAATTGTTTTGAATGATGGCGGCGAAGAAACCCTAACTGCAGATAAAATTTTTATTAATACGGGTGCAAGGCCAACTATTCCTAAAATTGATGGACTTGATAAAATTAATTACCTCACTTCAACAACCATCATGGAGCTGAATCAAGTTCCTAAACATTTACTCGTTGTTGGTGCAAGTTACATTGCACTTGAGTTTGGGCAGATGTTCAAACGCTTTGGCAGCAAGGTTACCATACTTGAACAATCAGAAAAATTTTTATCAAGAGAAGATGATGATGTTTCAGTTGAAATAAAAAAGTTCTTGGAAAAAGAACAGCTTGAAATTTTTACAAGTGCATCTGTGCAACATTTTTCATCAGATGAAAAACAAATAATAGCTACCACAAAAATTAATAATGAAGAAAAAATAATTATCTGCTCACATGTTTTAATTGCAACCGGCAGAACACCAAACACAGATGATTTGGGTCTTGAAACCACGAACATAAAAACTGAAAAAGGTTTTATAAAAGTGAATGACAAACTTGAAACTGACGAACCAAATATTTATGCATTAGGTGATGTAAAAGGCGGACCTGCGTTTACACACATTTCATACAACGATCATCTCATTGTTTGCAGCAATGTGTATGAAGGAAAAGATGAATCTATAAAAAACCGAATGGTGCCTTACACAATGTTTACTGATCCGCAGTTTGGTAGAGTTGGTTTAAGTGAAAAGGAAGCAAAGCAAAAAGGATTAAATTTTAAAGTTGGCTTTTTGCCGATGGAACACGTTGCACGTGGTATTGAAAACAATGAAACAACAGGCTTTATGAAAGCCATTGTTGATTCTGATACAAAAAAAATATTAGGTGCTGCTGTTATTGGTGAACAGGGCGGTGAAATAATGAGCATGCTGCAACTTGCTATGATGGGAAATATAACGTATGATGTATTGCGCTGTGCTGTGTTTGCGCATCCGTTATATGCAGAAGCGCTGAATAATTTATTTTTATCTTTTGATGATGCTAAATAATAAAGTAATTAATTAATGACAACACGAATGCCCGTTTGAAGCTCCTTGTTTTTTTTCTGCAGGTGGCATATCATTGGCAGGATTTGCATTAAAGAAACCATTTGGTTTTAATAAAAATCCAATGTATGCAGTTGGCATTACTGGGTAATCTTCAGGTCTTGGAATATGTGTATGGCCCATTGTGTACCAAACTACAATATCAGTGTCTTTAACGTTACGGTTTTGCCTTGTCCATTTTATTAAACCATCATCACCAGGATGTTGGTTTGGATAATTACCGGCGGCAGAATATTCTTCTTCATTAAAAGGTGTTACCCACAGATGATTTTGCACAAAGCCTGCACGTTTATACCAGCTTGCATTGTTAGTTGCAAGCGCAACGCAATTATCACCAGGCATAAATTTATAACCTGTTGGTTCGCCATACGCATTCTTCTTTGAGGCACTTGCAATCTTCCATGTGCGTGCTGTTGCAAGGTTCATATTTCGCCTTGCATTTTGTTCAGTATCTAATAAAGTTGCTTTTGCATAGAATGCATTTTCATAAGGATTATGTTCACCCAATTCATCAGGCACAACATCTAACTCATACACGTTATTCTCAGTTCCATCAATATCAAAATCAAGCCGCATATTAAAAAAATGCTGATGGTTTGGCGCATACAATTGCGGCGCAACAAGATTGCCATACTTCGGTTTAACGCCAGCATCAAGCGCACCTAAAGAAAGAATGCCTGTAAGTTTTATTTCGAACTGAATATTGCCATCCTGGTAGAGATACCAGAAAAATCCATACTCATAATTTTCAACAGTTGATATAGATGAAATAACCAGTCTTCGTGAACGCCGCACTTCAACATGGCCACTTCTTCTATCTGTATGTTTCCATAAAATACCATAATCTTCTTCATGCATGCAAATGGCATTCTTTACGACAAAAGCATCGCCGCGGCTATTATTAAGCACTGCATCAAAATATTTAATGTAACCTAAACAATCACAACCTAATTGCAAACTATTTGCGCATTGGCCCATTCCATATTCACCGGTATCAAAAGCATTTTTTCTGAACTGAGTTGGACCAGGATCTCCATAAGGCACAACCATTTCAGACAAAGAAGCACGATATAATTGGACGAATTTTTCCATTATCATCATACGTAATGCAATGCAACGTGAGCCCTTCTTTTGAACTAAAGCCAATATGAAAATTCCATTTTTGCCAGTTTACTTCGTAACCATTTACAGTAAAGCTTGGACCTTCAGGCTGGGTAATTTCCAGTGGCTTTAAACCGGTTCTAAATGTTTGTACTTTATCAGCGCGATAGTTACCCGGCTCCGGCGGAATTGGTGTAAAATCAAACTCTTCCACACGCAACACTTTCATGGCGTTTAAATCGACAACAGGCCGCAAACCTTCAATCGGATGCGCATATCCATTATCCGTTTCATCAGTACGCACAAAACAAAGTGGACGTGCTAATCTTATGGTGCTTTCTTCATCAGCACCATAATGTCCCGCTGTCCAAATATCTACCATTACCAGTTCAGGATCATTAATACCATAACGTTTTAATGCATCCTGAAAAGCAGGATCATTTCTTACAGCTATTTCACATTCAACCTGTTCATCAGAAGTCATGGTGGGCTGCACGCCCGGAATATATTTCCAGCTTATAATTGTGTTTGTATTAAGCGATATAAGCGCTTCATACACTTTGCCGGTTGCACTATCCAATACAATTGTAAATGTTTGCCTGTCAAATTCGTCGCCTTCTTTAAAAGCATATACAAAAGCTTTTGACGGTTCTTTTAAAGAAACAGATATAAAACGCGTTGTTGATGTTAATAAGCCCTTTTCATTAAGAATAATTTCAACAGAAGTATTTATTTCTTCAACGGTTAAAGGGTGTAACGGGTGCTTAACAGCAGTTTCATTTATTGCCTCTGTCATAAATTTTTATTGTAAATTTTAATAAAGGAAGTGTTTATATAATATAA
>CAZZXW010000278.1:0-4774 GCA_964658095.1 uncultured Parafilimonas sp.
AAAAGAAAGAGCCATTTTTTAAGCATGCGATTTATTTGATGCGGATGTTGCAAATTAACGCATCATCTTGCTTAATCGTATTTGATTGTATAATTTTTAGAAATCGTAAACGGAAATGTTTGTGGCTGGTTGAAGTTATATTCTTTAAAGTTAAGTGATAATTTCATGGGCGCTGTTCCTGTAACAGCAATATCTCTTGCCGCAGAAAAATTAATGCCGTTTAAAAGATGATAATCGTTATAAAAGATATTCGCATCCACAACATTGCTATCGCTCTTTGCTGTAAAGTTGCTTTGGCCAAGCAATAAACTGCTTTTTGCGAATGAAAAGATATAACCAATCAAAGCCTGTTGGGATGAAACCAAAACAGAATCCTGCTTTACATCAACATTATAATTACTGCTGTTGAACAAAGATGGCTTGCCAATAATGAGGTTTTGAAAATCATTAAAACCAAATGGCAGCTTTGTTAATTTCTGCAAATGATCTATGCTGCTTAACTGCACATTGCCTTCTAATTTATTTATCACTTTAACGCTGTCTTGTGTTATTAAAACCCTTGCACCTTCAATGTTTAAAGGTCCTGTTACAGACATCCATATCGCACTATCTTTTTGTATGCGTATGTAAACCGTTGCATTACCTGAAAATTTTTCAGAATTGAAATCAGCTTTTACCTTACCATAAAATGTAGTAAAGTTTAGCGGTGCATTTAATAAGCTTGTAAGCTGATCTTTTATGATTGTTGTTGAATCAACAGGCTTTATAGTTGTTGCCGGCGATTGATTAATTACCGGAGTTGCTGTTACTGTGCGTTGCGCATTTTTTGAAGTATGACAAGCGCTAAAAACTACTGCTGTTACTAAGGCCGATATAATTATTCGCTTCATTTTATTTTTTTCCGGTGTGACCAAAACCGCCTACACCACGTTTAGATTCATTCAAAATTTTAACTTCAATCCATTCCGCTTTTATTACCGGCTGAATGATCATTTGCGCAATTCTGTCTCCGTGTTCTATTAAATGTTCTTTATCAGAAATGTTCACAAGAATAATTTTTATTTCACCGCGATAATCACTGTCAATGGTTCCCGGAGAATTTAAACAGGTGATGCCATGCTTGATTGCCAAACCACTTCGTGGCCGTATTTGTGCTTCATAATTATCAGGCAATTCAATAAACAAGCCAGTAGGTATTAATGCACGTTGCAGCGGCAACAATTTAACAGGCTCTTGAAGGTTTGCACGAATATCCATACCAGCAGAGCCGCTTGTTTCGTAAGCCGGTAAAACATTGGATGATGTATTGATGATATTGATTGAAATGGTTTGCACAACGATTAATTATATTACGAATTAATCTTTTCAAGCAATACAGTTGCATAAGCCACCACGCCTTCTTCTCGTCCAACAAAGCCTAACTTTTCTGTTGTTGTTGCTTTAATGGAGACTTCCTTTTCAGTGAGATAAACCAGCTTTGCAATTACGCTTTGCATTTGTGGTACGTAAGGTTTTATTTTAGGTGATTGAAGGCATAAAGTGCTGTCAATATTAACAAGCTTATAATTTTCCTGTTTTATAAGATCATTGGTTCTGCTTAGTAAGATTTTACTGTCAATATTTTTATAATCATCCGATGTATCAGGAAAGTGCTCGCCAATATCACCTAAACATGCGGCGCCAAGCATAGCATCGCAAATGGCATGCAATAAAACATCTGCATCACTGTGTCCAAATGCACCTTTTGTATGCGGAATTAAAACACCACCCAACCAAAAATTCCTTCCTTCAACAAGCTGGTGAAAATCTATACCAAAGCCAATGCGTAAGTTCATATCAATAATAAAGCGAAGGTAAAATCCCTCGCTTTATATATGAGTTAAAAAATGTTATTGATCTTGCGGACTTAAATTAAATATAACGCCAAAGCGTAAAGTGTTTGAAAGCGGGTTTCGCGTAATACCACTTCCTGATGGCGCCAGGTAAGAAAAATTAAATTGAAAGATGTTATAAGTTAAACCAACACCGGCTGTAAAATAACTCCTGTTGCCCATCTCCTTTGTTTCTTTATAATAACCGGCACGTAATGAAAACTGGTTAAGATATGTATATTCTGCACCAGCTGAAGCAGAATAAGTTTGATCACTGAATGATTTAAACCAGCTGCTGAAAACGCTTTGCGTATGATAATCATCTATTGCCTGCTGTGAGGTATCAGGTAAAGAAGGAACAAGCAGTTTGTTCACATCTAATGACAAAGTAAACTTGTTATCTTCCTGGAAAACCCAGGTATAAGCAAGGCCGGCGCCAAGATTTGCAGGTATATAATCTTTGGCTTGCGCATTATCAGTATAACCTATTTTAGAACCAAGGTTTGATAAAGCAACACCCCATGTTAAGCCCGAACCATCATCTGCTGTATTATTACCATAAACAGAAAGGTCAGCTGCAATTGCATTACCGGCTTTATAAGTAACGCCTTCTGTTACCGCACCTTTTGCCAGCGATGAATTAATATATCTCAACGCCACACCAACGCCAAGCGTGCTGGAAATTTTTCTTGAATAACCAACATCAAACGCAAATTCTCTTGGGCGGCTTGTGTTTAAATAAGTGCCTTGCGCATCAGTAAATTGTATCTGACCTAAATTAAAATAACGCAGGCTTGCAGAAAATGCCTGGTCATCATCCAGCTTATGGTAGCCAGACAACGTAGCCAGGTAAACATCCTGTGCTATGTCTTTTAACCAGGGCGTATAAGTTAATCCGATCGCATCGTTTTGTGTTGCAAACGGTGTTTTAGCTAAATCCCAGAATCCTGAATTTGCGTCAGGGCTTAATGCAATGCCTGCATCACCCATACCACCTGAACGTGCATCCGGAGATATGCGTAAAAATGGAACCGCAGTAGTTACGATGTTAATAGGATCTTGAGCATGAGCAGTTGATATAAGATTGTAACCGGCAATTAAAAAGCAGGTAAAAGCAACGAGTGTTTTTCGCATCATTTATATTTTACATTTTGGTTTGCTGATATTTAATGATTTTCATCAATTTTCAGCCAAAGGGTAAATTTTCTTCGATAGACTTTATTAAGACGATTAAAGATGATGCATTAGTATGGCAAATATGTATTATTTTAATTTCTTTACCAACAATAACAGCAATTTATGCGGATACTTTATTGAGAAGCGATTGATTGCTGTACTTTTTTCAACAAAATTATATATGTAGGAAAATGATCGCTGTAACCGCCGCGATAAATATTTCCGTCCCAGGTACGCATTGGATAGCCTTTATACTTACCGATGTTTTCCACCATATATTCTTTATTAAAGATGTGTTGCTGATAGTAAAAAAAACCTGGCTGGCTTTTATCAAGCCATGAATAACTTACCATGATCTGGTCAAACAAACCCCACGCATCCTGGAAGGCAAGCGTGCCGATTCCTTTCCTATACAAATCAACCCACGGGTTATATAAGCCGCCGGGTTTAACATCCTGAACATTGCCTTTTGCTTCCAGCACTTTTGTTACGCTTGGGCTTATCGGGTCATCATTCAAATCGCCCATAATAATAATTTTTGCATTAGGCTGTGTTTTTTGGATTGAATCAATAGCATCTTTATCAACCTGCGCCGCCAGGGCACGTGCCGGTGCACTTCTTTGCTCACCACCAACACGGCTTGGCCAGTGGTTTACAAAAACATTAATGGTATCACCGGCAAGCGAACCTTTCACCCATAATACATCTCTTGTAAAGTATGCCTGTTTTGTGCCTTGTGGTAAATGCACAAATAATTTTTTACTGCTGATAATTTTAAAATATTTTGGATTGTAAAGCAGTGCCACATCAACACCGCGAAAATCTTTTGAATCATAATGTACAAACGCGTAATTGCGTGGTTGTAATAAAGATTGATGCACAAGATCATTCAATACTGTATCATTTTCTATTTCCGCAACACCTAAAAGCGCAGGTCCATCCGGGTTTATATCCGTGCCGATTTGTGATATAACAGTAGCGAGGTGTTCAACTTTGGTCCAGTAAACTTTGCTGTTATAATTCTTTGGTCCATTTGGCAAAAATTCTTCATCGTTTACGTTCGGGTTATTTACCGTATCGTAAAAGTTTTCAAGATTGTAAAATGCAATAACAGCAGATTTATATTGTTGTTTTTGTGCTGTGCTTATGTAACAAACACTGCATAAAAAAAGAAGTGTATAAAACGTTTTCATGTACCGGTGATATACAAACATAAGCACATCATTATTTACCATAAATTAATTTCTGAATAAATCTGAATCCCCTATTTTTGAAATCACCATAGCTTTTTAACAGCACCTTATGAGACGATTACTCTGGACTTTATTGTTCGTTGGTAATATTATCTTTTGCAATGCTCAACAAACAAAAGATACAACCAATTTAAATAAAACCGATTCATCTGTTTTAAACAAACGCGATTCAACTATAATTGATGATCTTAAATCCAGCACACTGGATAATATACCAACCATTTCACTTGACGATAATGACTTAACTGATGCCAGCGATCAAAGTGTATCATCCTTATTAACTGCGGGCAGAGATCCTTTTTTTAATGCAGCCACATTTAGTTTTAGTGCATTGCGTTTCAGAATACGCGGGTACAGTTCAGATTATGCAAGCACTTATATTAATGGCATTTCAATGGATAACCTGGATGATGGTTATACGCCTTTTGGTTTATGGGGCGGCTTGAATGATGTATTCAAAAATCGTGATATAAA
>CAZZXW010000279.1:0-4750 GCA_964658095.1 uncultured Parafilimonas sp.
AATGTTATTGCTGCTACAGATGCAACACAACCACTTAATGCTTCTATAAATCTTAATAATAAAAAAGTTTGAATTGAATGAGATGCGGCGCAGCTTAATGTTGCAATTATATAAAGTATCAAACCAACATATAAAGGAATTTTTCTTCCGAATCGGTCAAGCAGCGGGCCATATAAAATTTGTCCGATTGCAAAGCCGAAAAAATATGTTGAAACACTTAAAGAAACGTTGGCAACAGTAGTATGTAAATCGTTTGCAATTTTTGGAAACGCAGGCAAATACATATCAATCGTTATTGGCGTAATGGTGTTTAAAACGCCAAGCATCAATATTAAAAAGAAGTTATGTTGCTTGCTGATAACGCCTTGCTCCATGCTGCAAATTAAACGGTAGTTTTCTTAACTACTGTAACTGTTATCAGTTTATGATAGCATACATAAGATACGATAAGGATTACTAAATCAATCAATGGAAAAAATGCAGTTCCTCCTATACCATCAATTGAGAAATAGGCAATTGCAGCAGATATGTAATCAATGCCAAGCGCAGCGTAATTCCATTCTTTCAAACGCCAGCCAACAGGAAGAATAAGAAACAGGCCACCGAATATATGGCCAATGCTTACAGTCCAGCGAAACCATTCAGGCAACATAAGATGATGCATACCATCTTTTGCCATTTGACTGTTGATAAAAAATGCACCTGATAAAAGAAACAAGGCAAGAATGCCGGTGCTTATCCAATAAATAATTTTTGTTGCTTTCATAATTAATTTTTTGATGGTTCATATTTAAGTAAAACAATTCCGCAGTCGAATGCAATAGATTCAATAAGCGTTAATTTTTTTCTTTGTTTAAATATTGATAAGCCTTCACCAATTGCAGTTGGGTTAATAAATAGGTATAATTCATCAATCAGATCTTTATCAATTAAAGATGAAACAAAATCAGCTCCGCCATAAACAATTATGTCTTTACCATCTTTATTTTTAAGTGTATTAATTTCATTTTCATCTCTTGCCAATGTTGTATGATCCCACTTATTTTCAATTAATGTTTTTGAGAAAACAACTTTAGAATTGTTATGCATCTTTAAAGCAAATTCAAATTGCGAATCATCTTTTTTTGTTGCTGCATCAGCCCAATACGGAATAAAACCTTCAGCCAGTTTTCTGCCAAGTAAAATCGTATCTGTTGAATCGGTTAAATCATTTACATATTGCTTTAGTTTATCATCCCAGTTAAAACTCATCCAATCCATTTCACCATTTAAACCCGCAACAAAACCATCGCTGGATAATTGCATTTGTAACTTTAATTTTCGCATAAATTTTATTGTTGATTTTTATCGTAATTCAGCATCCAGCCTATACCGAATTTATCTTTCAGCATACCAAACATAGCTCCCCAAAATTGCAGCTTTACCGGTTCAACAACATTGCCGCCTTCAGATAATTTTATGAACAAAGTGTTTATTTCTTCTTCGCTGCTACAGGTAATTGAAAGCGCAATGTTATTACCTTTTATAAAACCTTCAGCAGGGTTGGTACAATCAGTTCCCATAAGTATTACTGCACCATTTGTAAGGCTGGAATGTAAAATTTGATCCTTCATGTTTTCCGGAAAGTGTGTTGCCATCGGCGAATCACCAATTGTTTGCAGCATTAATTCTCCACCCAAACATTCTTTGTAAAAATTCATTGCTTTAATACATGATCCGTTAAAGCCAATGTATGGATTAATCTGTGTCATAGTTAAATTTTAAAATTTGTTATTAATGATGTTTAAAATATTTTTTAACTGGCGAATGTGCCTTTGGGTATGATACAAAACAAAATACAAGATTTCAAGCTTCGTTATTTCACCAAATATGGCAAGATCAATAATTGTATAAAGATTCGTATTGCTTCGCAGGTATTTTAAATTTTTAATTGAATTCTCAAGCTGCTCAACAACTGCTTCTTTTTTATATTCTTTTTTTTCAGGCACAATAAAATCCGGCGATTGAAATTGTACTTTAAAATCAAGAAAAGTTTTTTTTAATTCATCTTCTCTGTCTAATGGATTTCTTGTGCTTAGCTTACCATCCATTTGCAAACCTTGTACAATTGCATTGTTTGATTTTTTTACATGCGTAGCTAACTGTGCAACCGTCCAGCAGCCTTCAAAAGGAACAACGTTAATCAATGCTTCATCAACTGAAGAAATAAGGTTAAAAAAAGTGTTCCATGTTTCATCAAGCGATGAAAATAGCTGTTCACTATTTAATGTATTTGTTACCATTGTGTATGGTTGAATGGTGAGATTATTTCTGTTCAAGTACAGATAAAATATTACCTGCAGGATCTTTAAACCAGGCAATCTTGGGTCCGCGGGAATCAGTACTTATTCCTTTAGCATCTGTTTTAAGTTCAGGATAATCATATTTTTCAAACACAACATTTTTTGCAGTTAATTCATCCACTGCTTTCTCAACATCATCCACAATAAAATTAAGTACAGTAAACGTTGCCGGCTCATGGTTTGGCTTTGGATAAACCATTACATTAGTACCCTGAATCTGCAATTCAATTATGCCCATGGGATCATCTTTCACATTTATACCAAGCGTTTGACCATAAAATTCTTTTGCTTTCTGTAAATCGTTAACAGAAAAACTACTAAATGCTTTTGTGTTTTTAAACATAATTTTTGTTTTATTTATTGATCAATTAATTGCTTTCATCATGCATAACATTTCATCATTTGTTTTATACCATTCTATACAAGGCTTTGAATTATCTGTCTGCTCATCTTTCATCATTTCACTAAAAATATCTTTTATAGAGCTTGTGTTGTTGCGCCAGTTTTTTAATGTGATAGTATAATATTCACCTTTCTCAATTGTATAAGTTTCATAATTATACCGGCTTGCTTCGCCTTCAGATTTTTCTTCTGCAAAAGCTTTATAAACTATTGCATCACCTTCCATATAACTTACTCCATAGTAATTTCTTTCTTTATCATTTTTTATTGATTGCATTAAAGTATTAAATGCTTCATCAACATTGTTTGGAAAACTTTTAACCTGGAAACCAAATACTTTAATGTCATTCTTTATATCAAACTTTTCCATTGCTTACTTTAATAACACAAACCTACAGTTGTAATTTATTTTATAAACGGTGCAAATGCGGCATTCTAAGGAGTTAATTGCGACAAAAACATTATTTATGTTTGCCAAATAATCGCCAATATGAAGCATGTTTCTATTCTTATTCCAAAAGGCCACACCAGTGTTGTAAATATTGAAGGCACACACCAGATATTTAATGAAGTAAATACCTGGCTTGCAGGCATGAACAAACCACCGCTGTTTAAAGTGCAATTAGTTGGTTTATCAAAAGAAACCAGCCAGCGCAACGGCTTGTTTACAATTGCTCCTGATGTTTTAATTAATGATGTAAAAAAAACAGATCTTATAATCATCCCGGCAATTCATGGCGATCCAAAATCAGTAATGCATAATAACAGTGCTTTCGTTCCATGGATATTACATCAACATAATAAAGGAGCGGAGATTGCAACGCTTTGCATTGCTGCTTTCTTTCTTGCCGGCACAGGTTTGCTGAATGGCAAACAATGTTCAACGCACTGGACGGCGGCAAAAGAATTTAGGGAAATGTTTCCCGAAGTAAACCTTGTTGATGATAAAATTATTACTGAAGAAGATGGAATTTATACCAGCGGCGGCGCTTATTCTTTTTTAAATCTTTTAATTTATATTATTGAAAAATATGCCGGCCGTGATATTGCGATTCTTATTGCAAAATCATTTATGATTGATATGGATAAAGTAAGCCAGTCGCCGTTTATTATTTTTAAAGGGCAAAAAGAACACGATGATGAACCGATTAAAAAAGCGCAGGAATTCATTGAACATAATTTTGATGAGAAGATAACGGTTGAACAGCTTGCATCCATGTTTGCATTAGGCAGAAGAAATATGGAACGCAGGTTTAAAAAAGCTACAGCCAATACGGTGATGGAATACATACAACGCGTTAAAGTAGAAGCGGCAAAAAAGAATCTTGAAACCGGCCGGCAAAATGTAAATGAAGTAATGTACACTGTTGGTTATTCTGATGCAAAAGCTTTTAGAAATACGTTTAAAAAATTTACCGGTTTATCGCCGGTTGATTACAGGAACAAGTATAATAAAGAAGCGCTGATTGCTTAAAGCTCTATTTTATAATTGTATTTTTATCTATGGAAGTTAATGAACCTGCAATAGCTTACAGCAAACAAAAAGTTTCTATTGAAGAATACCTTGAAATAGAAAATTCAGCTGTTGAAAAACATGAATATTACCAGGGCGAAATATTTGCTATGTCTGGTGCAAGGGTACCGCACAATGAGGTATGCGTAAATTTATTGGTTGCGCTTGGTATAAAATTAAAAGGGAAAAAATGCAGGCCTTATCACAGTGATCAACGCATACATATTTCTTCAAACACATTATTTACTTACCCTGATATTTCAATTTTTTGTGGTGAAATAATAACGCTGAACAATGACCAGTTAAATGCTTTAAATCCTGTTGTAATAATAGAAGTACTTTCAAAAACAACAAAGAATTATGATCGTGGCGAGAAGTTTAAACTATATCGGGATATTACAACTTTGAAAGAATATATTCTTGTTGATTCAGAAAGTTTGCACATCGAAGTTTTCAGGCTTAATGAAAATAATCATTGGGAATTAGAAGAATA
>CAZZXW010000280.1:0-4745 GCA_964658095.1 uncultured Parafilimonas sp.
GTTGACGGCTAATAGTTGACTGTTGACTGTTGACCGTTGACTTACTTTTCTTTTGTAGCAACCACATGTGGCTTAATAGTTATCTTGATTTTCTGCAACCGGTTCTTCTTTACTTCAAGCACAATAAACTCAAAATCACCGCTTGTTATTACCTGGTTTTGCTGCGGAATTTCACCGGCGATTTCAAGCACCAAACCGGCAAGCGAATCACTTTCGCCTTTTATATTCTCGAATGTATCTGAAGGCAGATCCATTAACCTGCACACATCATTAATCATAACGCTTCCATCAAAAATGAAATTATGTTCATCTAATTTTTTAAAGCCGGTATCTTCATCATCAAACTCATCTTTTATATCGCCGATTATTTCTTCCATTATATCTTCCAGCGTTACAATGCCGCTTGTTCCCCCAAACTCATCTACCACAATCGCAAAGTGAATGCGCTTCTGCTGAAAATCTTTAAGTAAGTCTTCAATCATCTTATGTTCATGCACAAAATAAGGTGGCCGCATTAATGTATGCCAGTCAAACTCTTTTGCACCATTAATATAGGGCAACACATCTTTTGTATTCAGCACACCAACAACTTCATCCAAATCTTCTCTATAAACAGGCAGCCTGCTGTAATGCAGTTCTTCTGTTTTGCGCAGTAAATCCTGAAAAGTGGTTTGATATTCAATGCCGCTAACATCAAGCCTTGTACGCATAACCTGCTTAACAGTTATGTTACCAAATTTTACAATGCCTTTTAAAATATTTTTTTCTTTTTCAGATGCAGAGTTGTTTGTTGTAATATCAATTGCATGATCCAGCTCTTCTAAACTATAAGTGCTTCTTGATTTTTTTGAAAGCTTTTTTTCAATAACATCAGAATACTTTACCAGCCAGTTGCCCATGCCGTGAAACAGGTAATAAGTGCCTTCTGTAATAACACCAAAATTTTTCAGAAATCGTATGTTGTTATGGTTTGCATAGATCTTCGGTATCACTTCGCAAAACAAAACAAGTATGCTTGTTACTGCAACCACTTTAATTAAAAAATCTATCCACGCTGCCTGTGGCTTTTGAATTTGAAAAATGCTGTCAATTAAAACATTTGATATAACGATGATAGCTATGTTGGCAAAACTATTTGCAATAAGTAACGAAGCAAGCAAGCCCTTGGGATCTTCAAGCAAATCAATGATGCGTTTGTAATAAGATTGCTCTTTGGTTTTAAGAAGGTTGATGTCTTTAAACGTAAGTGAGAAAAATGCCACTTCAGCGCCGGAAACAACAAATGAAAGCATAATAAACGCTATCAATAAAAAAACAAGCACAGTGGTGGCTTGAGGGTCAATGATGCCGTGAATTTGTAGAAGTGAAAATTGCAACGAATGGATTTCCAAATTTTGTGGTTTTCGTTAAGCACTTATCAGTAACTAACCGGCGAAAGATAATTAAAATAATGGATTAAAAAGGTAAACTGCCAGAACCCTCATCTTCAGGCGGCGGCACATCGCTGTCATATTCTTCCGCATCTTGTTGGGTATTTGTATTCGAAGAAGCGATGGTATGCGTATCAGGCCTGCGATCAAGCATAATAAAATTTTCGCCCACGATTTCAGTGAGAAATTTTTTATGTCCTTCACGATCTTCCCAACTGCGGGTGCGCAACTTGCCTTCAAGATATATCAGGCTGCCTTTATGTAAAAATTTTTGAGCCAGATCAGCCAAACCACGCCATAAAATTATATTATGCCATTCTGTTTGCGTTGCCTGCCTGCCTTTATCCTTATATGTTTCTGTTGTGGCAAGGGGAAATTTGGCCATGGTGATGTTGCCTTCAAGATATTGCACATCCGGGTCTTTACCTAAATTTCCAATCAGTATAACCCTGTTTAAACCTCTCATAACTTTTATTTTATGTGGTGGCTGAAATGAATTTTAAAGTTATAGAAAAGTATGAATTGAATGCTTTCTAAAATGATAAAACTTGCTGTAGTGCAGCTTTATTTGAAATGTATTGATGCATGAACCGTGGAAAAGCCCTTGAATTAATTTCTGATGATGATAACCACTCGCCTTGTAATGCGTTTAAGAATGTGGGTTTGTTTAATAATTCAACAACAATAAAATTACCATAAACTTTTTGATGCGTTAATATTTGCGCCTGCGCTTTGATAATATTTAAAGAAGCAGTTTGCTGAATATTTAATTCACTTGATAAATAGGTTTTTATTTTAGATTGATCCCATTCAGGGTTTTGTTTGGTTTCAACTAAATAAAATTCATGAAGGTTTTGCCATATATCTTTTGCAGTTCTTAATTGTACAAATTTTTTATTGTTGAACGAAAAGATGAAGTAAGAAAACCATCTTTCTTTTTTGACCAACTTCTTGCTCTTAACAGGTAATTCATTTATTTTATTTTGATTAAAAGCAATACACGTTTTATTTAACGGGCAAATAGTACAAAGCGGAACCGGCTTGCAAACTGTTGCACCAAAATCCATGATGGATTGGTTGTATTCGCCCGGATTTTTTTTATATAAGCAGTCATTAGCAAGCACTGAAAAAAATTGTTTTCCTTCCGTTGAATCTATAGCTTTATCAATGCCAAAATACCTTGATAAAACACGCAATACATTTCCATCAACAACAGCATGTTTCAAATCAAAACAAAAAGATGCAATGGCACTTGCAGTATAACTGCCAATACCTTTTAAATTTAAAATTGAATTGTAATCTGAAGGAAAACCGCCATTATGATTATCTCTTATAAATCTTGCAGTGTGCAGTAAATTTTTGCAGCGTGTGTAATAACCCAAGCCTTCCCACAACTTAAAAACAGCTGCATCTTTTGCATTAGCAAGTGCAGTTATGTTTGGATATTTTGCAATAAAGTTTTCATAGTAATTCCAGCCTTGTTCAACACGCGTTTGTTGTAAAATGATTTCACTTAGCCAAACCTTATAAGGGTTCTTCTCTCCTTTCCATGGCATTATGCGTTTGTTTTCATCATGATGCCATTTCATCAAGAGTTTTCTAAACAAACCTGAATGCTTCATACAATCAAAAGTCAAGATTTAAAATTAAAAGTCAAAACAAACCATTAACAGTTAACTATCCGCCATTAACTATTTTCGCGTTTATGCATTATGTTTCTGCGGAAGAGATTACAAAAAGTTTCAGGGCTGATCCTTTGTTTAAGAAAATTTCATTCAACGTTTCTGAAGGTGATAAAATTGCGCTGGTTGCCCGCAATGGTTTTGGCAAAAGCACTTTATTAAAAATTATTGCAGGCACTGAAACGGTTGATGAAGGCAAAATATGGATACATAAAGATGTAACGGTTGCTTTGTTTGAACAGGAACCAAAGTTTGATGAAAATAAAACCGTGCTTGAAAATATTTTCAATCAAAAGAATGAAACGCTGATTGCTATTAAGGAATACGAAGATGCGATTGAACAAAATGATGAGAAAGCAATATCTGCTTCATTGATAAAAATAGATGATTTAAATGCGTGGGATTTTGATGCAAAGGTGAAACAGATTTTTGGCAAGCTTAACATTCATCATCTTCAATCTAAAATAAATACATTAAGCGGCGGACAGCGAAAGCGCATTGCTTTGGCGCAAACCCTTATCAACATTGGCTTTGATCATAAACATACATTGCTGATAATGGATGAACCCACCAATCATCTTGATATTGAAATGGTGGAATGGCTGGAGCATTATTTAAGTCATGAAAATATAACCTTGCTGCTGGTAACACATGACCGTTATTTTCTCGATAATGTTTGCGAAGAGATCTGGGAAATTGATAATGCAAAGCTGTACATCTATAAAGGTGATTATGAAAATTTTTTAGAGAAGAAAGCAGCCCGCATTGAGAATGATCAATCAAACATTGACAAAGCAAAAAATTTATACCGGCGTGAACTAGAATGGGTGCGCAAACAACCGAAGGCAAGAACCACAAAATCTAAAAGCCGTTTGGATGCTTTTGATAATGTTGAAAAGAGAGCAAAGCAAAAACTTCTTGATCCAAATGTGGAGCTGCAAATAAAAATGACAAGGCTTGGCGGCAAGATTGCTGAAATGAAAAAAGTATATAAGCGCTTTGGTGATACAATAATTTTAAACGGCTTTGATTACACTTTTAATAAAGGTGAACGCATCGGTGTTATTGGTAAGAATGGCGTCGGAAAATCTACGTTTATAAATATTCTGCAAGGCTTTGAACAACCCGATAGTGGTAAAGTAAATGTTGGTGATACCATTGTTTTTGGAAATTTTTCGCAGGAAGGTTTGGTTATAAAAGACGACATGCGTGTGATTGAGTATGTAAAAACTTTTGCTGAAAGTTTTCCGTTGGCAAAAGGCGGAAGCTTAAGCGCAGCGCAGTTCTTAGAGCTTTTTCTTTTTTCTCCTGAAAAGCAATATGCTTATTTATCGTTGTTAAGTGGCGGTGAAAAAAAGCGTTTGCAACTATTAACTGTTTTATTCCGCAATCCTAATTTTTTAATTTTAGATGAACCAACTAATGATCTTGACCTGCCAACATTAAGTGTACTTGAAAATTTTTTAAGTGAGTACCAGGGCTGCATTTTGATTGTGTCGCATGACCGTTATTTTATGGATAAGCTGGTAGATCATTTATTTGTGTTTGAAGGCAACGGCGTTATAAAAGACTTTGCCGGTAATTATACACAGTATAGAATAGAAGAAAAGAAAGATGATAGTTTGCCTTTGAT
>CAZZXW010000281.1:0-4702 GCA_964658095.1 uncultured Parafilimonas sp.
ATGCAACACAACAAAAGCAAAAGACAGCTGGTGAAAATTATAAGCCGGAAGTAACTGTAACATCTTTAACAGAAAATGATCATGCTATAATAAAAGTAAAAGATAACGGTATTGGTATTCCGGATAATATAAAAGATAAGATCATGCAACCGTTCTTTACTACCAAACCCACCGGACAGGGCACCGGCCTGGGTTTATCACTTAGCTACGATATAATTGTAAAAGGGCATGGCGGGCAGTTAACAGCCACCAGCGAAGAAGGGGAATTTGCTCAATTCGAGATTTCGATACCTGTATAATACAAATGAATTTGTTTTATAATTATACTCTTTTTTGATAACAGCAATATTAAGAAAGCAGCTAAAAGAATCACCCTTTAGCCGGTGCGCCGATAATTTTAAGAAGCCCTTTACGAATAGCTGCCCATACAAAATTAAAAAAGCTTCCATATTTGTGATCTCTTTGTAAAACCACCGCTGCACTTCTTACTGTTTTACCCTTTTCGGGATTATTTTTTTTTATTAAAAAATTGTTGGCAATAAAACTTGTAAAGGCCTTGTTTTTTAAGCTGTCATCATCATTGCCTTTTTTAAGCACAGTTATTTTCAAATCATTGTACCACACAGTTCCACTTGCCTTTGCAGAATAATTGTCACCTTCAGTATGCGCATTGCCCTTGTGCACAGAACCGGTGTTAATACTGAATAATCCAAGCGATTTAGCCACAGGGTTTACGGTTTCTTTATTAATAGAATCTATTTGTACATCAGCTGAAAAACCACCGTTAGAATGCCTGGAAAGATTAAATGCAAAGGTTGCTTTCATGGGAACAGTTTGCATAAACAACCCAGATGCTGATGCAACAGACGTATGATTCTTTTGTATAAGATCAGGCATATTGGTAACATTATTTACGGTTCCTGTAATATTGCTAAAATACACTTTGCCACTTTGCATGCTTTGAGGGCTGAACTCTTCATATTCCACATAGAAATTATGAATATTTAACTGGTTTATATTTAGCTTTATTGGCACATTCATCAGCAATTGCTGTGGAAAGTCATTATACGTAAATTGGTTTGAATGCGGTAATCGTCTGTCAAGATAATCTTTCAGTTCTCCATTCTCGATAGTTGCTGAACCTGCATTGAAGCAATGATTATTCATTAATTGCTGCCAGTTAACTTTATTAAAAACAATCTTTGGGAACTGGAGTGTAAACATATCATCCATTGTTTTAAGTCTTTTTTCAAACGCTGCCTTATTTCCTCTCGGTAAAAAAGAAACACCGTTTAATGTAAGAGAATGTTTTGCTGCAGCTACAGATATGTTATCTATTTTAAAAGTGTAGAGGCTGTCAGGCGTTTTAATAAGATAATTCTTCGAAGAAAGCAGCAGGTCTTCGGCAAAGAAAAACCTGTTATTGTTGAATTGGGTGGAAGAATCAAACAGAAACTTTTTTAAGCTGATACTTACATCATTTAACTTCTGTGTTTTATCTTTTTTGCCGATGGTAGTGTTCTCCAGGCTTCCATTATTTACTTCAATGGCATTAATTGAAATGCGGTTAAATTGTTTTTTTATTTTTTGATAAACTGTTTCTGTGCTGTCTTGTTTTCTTTGTTGCGCATTATATGGTTTAGGATCATGATATACCTGAACTGCAGGATGCCTGATGTAAATGGTATCAATAGTAATATCTTTTTTATGAAGAAAATCCAGCAGCGATATTCCTGTTATATGCAAAGTATCAAAAGCCATTTTAAACACATCATCAGGCGCTTTTTTAGCAAGATTTAGTTTAACAAGAACAGCAGAGTCAGGAATCAATGTTGCATTAATCATATCAAACTGTAATGCCGTAACATCTGCATTTACCTTTTCGATTGAAAGATCATATAAACCGCCGGAACCATCTTTAACCAGTTCTTTCAGCTTAGCAATCACTAACGGGCGTAAATCTGTAACAGACTTTGCGTTTGAATAATCAGGCTGAATGGTTTTTGTTTTAAGCAAATAAAACCGCAGCAATAAATAGCCTGAAATGAGGATGACAAGAATTATGGATATTACATAGCCGGTTTTTCTCATTAAAATAATTATACACAATACTACATTTTAAAGCGGAGCTTGTTATAAATGTTTCCTTAACTCATAACTGATTTGTTTATCTCTCGCTGCCTTAGAATATAAACTGTAGTGCTGCCTGATTAGGCGTTTAATAACGTTGATTATAAGAAAATTGTGATAGCTTCAGCTTATAAAGTGTTCCGCTCAAGCGCTTATTGTATAAATATTTATATCTTAATTTAGCTAAGTATGAAAAAATTATTGTTGCCACTCTGCCTGTTACTGCTCACTAAAGCATACACGCAAACTACATTACAGGAAAGATTAGGATATCCAAAAAATACAAAGCTTCTCATCCTGCATGCAGATGATTTAGGTGTATCCCATTCTGAAAATGCAGCCAGTGAATATGCACTTGAACACGGTGCTGTTAAATCTGCCAGTATTATGGTGCCCTGCCCCTGGTTCCCGGAGATTGCAGCTTATGCGCAGTCGCATCCGGAAACTGACCTCGGGCTCCATCTTACCTTGACCAGTGAATGGAAGTACCTGAAATGGGGACCTGTAGCACCTAAACAAACCGTGCTGGGTCTTATGAATAATAAAGGATTTATGTTTTCATCGGTAGATTCGGTAATCAGCAGCGGTAAAGCGTCAGAGGTGGAAACAGAACTACGGGCACAGATTGAAAGAGCTAAACAGTTCGGCATTCAGTTTACGCATTTTGATTCTCACATGGGAACGCTTTACGCAAACGATGCTTTTCTGCAGGTAGCCATTAAACTGGCAAGGGAATACAAAGTGCCGCTCATGCTTAACAACAGCATAATCACCACTACTCATGATACTTCCACAACAAGCAGCGATGTGCTTATTGACAGCATCTTTGTTGAAAACCCACCTGATTTTAAAGCAGGGCCGGAGGCTTTTTATACAAAGCTGCTCACTTCATTGCAGCCCGGTGTGAATCTCATTATCCTGCATGCAGCTTATGATGATAGGGAAATGCAGGCTGTAACGGTTGATCATCCCGATTATGGAGCCGCCTGGCGCCAGGCTGATTTTAATTTTTTTACAAGCGAAAAGTGCAAAAATCTTTTGCGTGATAATGGTATTAAAGTAATTACATGGCGGGAAATAAGAGATAAGCTTATGAAATAATTACAATCAAAAACAGGTGATTTAAAACCGGCATTAATTTTACAGAGTTAAGTTAATATCATTTCATGAAAACAACCATCAACACTAATAATAATAAAAGCCTGCAAGGTAAGTTGCAGGCTGTAGGTGGATTATTGCTTACCGGAGCTGGCTTATCAATGTCTGTTGATGCCGGTACTACACGGGCAAAGGGTGGCAAGTGGTTTTGGTATGGTACAATGGCATTGATTATTTTTAATGCGGGATTATGTCTGGTCGCAGGCTCTGTGCGTTATAGCGATAGACAGACTTAATTGTGAGAAAAAGAAATAGGATTTAAAGCCTCTTCCTTCAACTTTCTATCTAACGGTGAAACTAACCTGAATTTGAATCCAAATGCCATAAAAGCATTACATCGTGACGAAACAAGATTGGCGTTAAAGTTGAGCTAACTGCATCAAACAAATTATCATATGGCAAGCGAAAAAGCAATATTAGCTGGCGGATGTTTTTGGGGTGTTGAAGAATTAATTAGAGACCTTCCGGGTGTAAATACAACCAGGGTTGGTTATACAGGCGGAGATGTAAAGAATGCAACCTATCGCAATCATGGCACACACGCAGAAGGTATAGCAATTACATTTGATTCGGAACAGTTATCATATCGTAAGCTGCTGGAGTTTTTCTTCCAGATTCATAATCCTACTACAAAGAACAGGCAGGGAAATGATGTAGGCACTTCCTATAGGTCAGCCATATTTTATCTTAGTGAAGAACAAAAGAAAACAGCACAGGATTTAATCAATGAAATGAATGCTTCAGGCAAATGGCCCGGCACTATTGTAACAGAAGTGGTTCCTGCCACTGATTTTTGGGATGCCGAAGAAGAGCATCAAAATTATTTACAGAAACATCCTTATGGTTATACCTGCCATTACATTAGGCCGGAATGGCAATTGCCTGAATTAAGTAAGGCATAATATAGTCAGATTAGTTTGACCAAACTATCTAATTAAAGACTGATAAAACGCAGATGCTTTTAGGTGAAGCATTATAACTAACATCATTAAGATTTAATGACGTTTAACTGAACTATAAATACAGGCAAACTAATACCGTTTATTAAAATTAGTCCTAGGTTTATTATTATTTCCAGATCTGTCTTCAGCCTTTTGAACAGATATCTGCCTTCCTTTAATCTTAGTGCCGTTTAAAATTCCAATGGTTTCCATGGCCTCTGCGTTATCTGGCATTTCAATAAATCCAAATCCCTTAGGTTGCCCTGTTGCCCTGTCAACAACAAATGCAGCAGATGTAACTACACCATATAGTTCAAACATATCTTTAAGGTCGGCGTTATCAAAATCGTTTGGAAATCCTGCAACAAATAACTTCATGTAAAATATTTCAACAAAAATAATGGATAGATGTCATTAGCCTTGCATGCTTATATAAAATAACAATTTAATCAGCCCGGCAGTAAGTTTCAAAG
>CAZZXW010000282.1:0-4701 GCA_964658095.1 uncultured Parafilimonas sp.
GAACAATAAATTAAAGGTATCATCAGCTACAAAAAAGTTGATGCTGTTTGGGCAAACATCAGCTTTAATATGTGTGTCGGCAACATAAAAAACATTCTCATAAGTGCCGCCGGAGAACTCCATGTTGGCTAATGTTCTTACTATGCTGTTACCTCCATCGCATGCAATAAGATATTGTGCAGTTACTTCAATTTGTTTATCTGCATTCTTTAATGTTGTTATGTATTTATTCGCTTTTTCTTTATATGAAACCAGTTCCGTATTCCATTCAACATCATGATTATTTTTTTGCAGATAATTATATAGCAGGGTTTCGTTCTTGCTTTGTTCATACATAACTACAAAATCAAACGGCGTTACATCACTGCCTAAATTTTCAAATCTTGCTTCACTTATTTTTTTACCATGTCGCCAAAAACAAAGTCCATCTGTTTTTTGAGCATTGTTTAAAATTTCATCAGATAAATTCATCTGCTCATAGATCTCTATGCTTCTTGCCTGTATAACAACGGCACGGGATTCAGTTGTAGGAGCAGATTTTTTATCAATGATTAAGAAGTCAATATTAAAACGCAGCAGTTGTGCGGCAAGCATTAAACCTGTTGGTCCGGCACCGCAAATGATAACAAGATAATTTGATTTCATGATAAAAGTATAAGCCTGCATCAAATGTATGTTTGAGATGTGATAATAAAAAAAGGCTCTCTTTCGAAAGCCTTCTATCAACTTAAACTTAAATTTAGTTCACCGGAATTTCCTGTTGCGGTGCTTCTTTACCGGGAATGATTGGCAAGCTTATCTGCAACACACCATCAGTATAATTAGCTTTGATGTTGGTTGTGTCAATGCTTTCATCAATGGTAAATTTTCTTTCAAAACCACCACGGCTATATTCTTTTTTTATCCATTCAGGCCTTGGTAAATCTTCAGGTGGCGTGTAAGAAATTGTAAGCTCAGTGCCTTGTGCTTTAACGCTAAAATTTTCTTTTAAGCGTCCCGGCGCAAACACCATCAGCTCATAACTGTTTTCTGTTTTACACACATTAACGGCTGCGCGAAAATGTGATTGCATAAACGGATGATTTCGCCTTCCGTGGGCGGCGCCATGTTGCGCGAATCTTTGATTGTACATAACTCTTCTTTGTTTTTATAATTGATTAATAATTGCTGTGTAATGAATCGCTGTGTTGGTGACGGTCGTGATTATATCGTTCATCATCATAACGATCATACCTTTCATCAAAACAATGATGATGATTATAAGAATGATATCTTTCATAATAATATCCCGGCCTGCCCAATGCATAGTTTAAACCTGTAAAAGTTGCAATGGCAGATATCAATCCAATAAAAAATAAACTACCTTTTTTCATAATTGAAATATTTAATGTGATTATTCTGCTGCAGTTTTATCTGCAAACAATTCGGTTTCCATTTTTTTGATGAATGCTTTGCGTTCATCATCGCTCATGTTACGCCAGCGTTCTGCATATGCATGCTGGTGCATGAATTGATACGGCGCATAACCGTTGTTCCATCTGCCTCTTCTGCCAAAAGCAAAAAAACGGAAGGCAAAAAATATCAGCAAGAAACCAAGAAAGAACCTGAATGGAAATGGTATAAAGAATATGGACGCACCTGCAAGTGCACCAATTAATATTGCTTTTAAAACCTGTGTTGTCTTCATAAATTATATTTTAAAATGATTGCTTTAATAGGAAGACGAACACCTGACGCAATTACTTTAAGTTTAAAAGGATTTTTTATAAGTAAAAATGCCTGAAGGCATTGTAGCACCAAATTGTAAAAATGAATTTATTCCTATTAAATCAAGCAGCCTGTGCATGTTAAATTAAACTGTTAAACCGCTATTATATCAATCTTGTTTTCTTTCTGATGGATTGCATCGCTTCTTCCATTCTTCACGAAACCTGGCACGTTCTTCATCATTCATATTCATCCATCTTTGCCTCCATTGTGGTCCGTGGCCACGCCACATTCCAGGCTTTTGATTATATCTTCTTCTGAATCCAAAAAATAAAATTCTGCATAGCACAAACAAAGCAATTGCCTGCCAGTAAGTTATGCGTTGTGTATGTAATACTGAAGGAAAAACATAGTTCCATAAAAGCATTACAATATAACCAAGCACAAATACTGCTATAATTATAATAACAGGCAATTCAAAAAATATTCTTCTTCTTTTATCAGGCATACAACAAAGTTTAATAATTCATAAATTCATTATACAAATCTTCAAGTTGTTTACGCAGGTATTGCACTGCATATCGCTTTCTTGAAATGATTGTCTTTAATTTTTCGTTCTGCATATCTGCAATTTGTTGCAGGGTTTTATCTTCCAGTTCATTCAATATAAAAACATCACGCTGATTTTGCGGCAATGCTTCCAATGCTTCAAACAACGTTTCCCAAAAAACCTGTTGCAGTTCTTTTGTTTCAACATCAACCGCATCAGTTAAAAAAATATCTGCAATATTTAAATTGTCATACTCTTCTTCACTATCATAATCTTCTAATTGAACGCTTTTCTTTTTGCGGTAGTTATCGGTAATCTTATTTCTTGCCACACGATACAGCCAGCCGCTCATGCTGTTAATTTCTTCCGGCGATTGCTGGTTGCTTAACTGGTACCAAACATCCTGCAAAATATCTTCAGCATCTTCGTTATTAGGTACACGGCTGCGTATAAAGCCAAACAATTGTTTGCCATACGATTTTATAGTTTGAATAATATTACTTTTTTCGCCGGCTATTTCAGCCATCATGTGCCGTTTAATTTTGAAGACGTAATGCTGATGAAATTACCTTAAATGTTTTAGCCTTTAATTTTATGATGAAAAGTTTGCGATGAATAACCGAGCACTTATATTTGCAGCCCTTTCAAAGGGAGTTTAGCTCAGCTGGTTTAGAGCATCTGCCTTACAAGCAGAGGGTCGGCGGTTCGATCCCGTCAACTCCCACAAAGCCTCGCAAAGCGGGGCTTTTTTAATTATGGCTTATATGTAATATTTTGGTTTCGGATAGGAAATAATTATCATATCCGATTATTTTCAGATGAAGAACTACGAAATACCATCCTGCTTCCGCTAACTTAATAGAGCCTGGAGTAAAAGATCGGAAATGCTTGCAGGAACTTGTTTTATGATGATTACGGATTCTTTATTCATACATCTAAATTAAATTGCCTTAATAACCGGCTGAATAATAAAAAGATTTATGTCTATACAAAACAGACAATGTGCATAAACAATTATAAGTACAAAGTCAAACAGACTTATTAACTGGAATTATCGTTGCTACTGTTAAACTGCCGATCAATAAGAATGTGAAATTTAATTAGTACTCTAAAGCATTCAGTTTATTTTTGAATCATCCTTTTTTATATCAATGCTCAATCATTTTAAAACTATAACCACTTTTGTTTTCGATATTGATGGTGTACTTACCAATGGAAATGTGCTGGTAATGGCTGATGGAATAATGCTGCGGCAGATGAACGTTAAAGATGGTTATGCTTTGCAGCTTGCTATAAAAAAAGGTTATAATATTATTATAATTTCTGGAAGTTATTCTGCTGAAGCTGAAATGCGTTTGAAGAATTTAGGCATTACAGAAATTTACATGCACATTGAAAATAAATTAGAAAAGTTGCAGCAACTGGCTGCTTCCAGCCACATTAACGAACAGGAAATTTTATACATGGGTGATGATATTCCTGATTACGAGGTTATGCAATATTGCGGTTTAGCTTGTTGCCCTACGGATGCAGTTTCTGAAATAAAATCAATTTCAAAATATATTTCACCTTTTAGTGGCGGCGCCGGTTGTGTAAGAGATGTTATTGAAAAGGTTTTAAAGTTGCAAAATAACTGGCCAATTGATACAAGCGTACCATCAAAATAGTAACAGCTTTTTTTGAGTTCTTTATCTGTATTTTGCACAACAAATCTTTAGATTCTGAAAATAATTCTTTCCTTTTTTCGTCTTGTGCGCTGGCCCAACCTGCTATTTATTGCATTAACACAAATGTTGTTTATGTATTGTGTATTGCAGCCGTTGCTTGCGCGAAGCAATCAAACACCTGTTTTAAATCCGTTTCATTTTTTTTTATTGATTTTATCATCCATTTTAATTGCGGCTGCAGGTTATATCATTAATGATTATTTTGATCTGAACATTGATCGCATTAATAAACCAAAGAAGCTTATCATTCAAAAGATAATATCCCGCAGGTATGCAATTGCCTGGCATTTTTTTTTAAGCATAGCTGGTATTGCCATTGGTTTTTATCTTGATCTTACCACGCATGTTACCTTACTCGGCTTTTCAAATTTAGCCTGTGCATGCCTGCTTTTTATTTATTCAGTTTCTTTAAAAAAACGGTTGTTATCAGGCAATGTTTTAATATCAATTTTAACTGCATGGACGGTGCTTGTAGTTACCTGGTGCGAAGCAAGATTCTTTTTCAATTATGGCTTGAACACATCAAGAATTGCACGCTTAACTTTATTATATGCAGGCTTCGCATTTGTAATATCACTCATTCGCGAAGCAATAAAAGATATGGAAGATATTGAAGGTGACATGAAATACGGTTGCCGCACAATGCCCATTGTTTGGGGCATTAACGCATCTAAAATATACACAGCTTCCTGGATAGTAATTTTATCTTTAACCTTA
>CAZZXW010000283.1:0-4667 GCA_964658095.1 uncultured Parafilimonas sp.
GCATAAACTTAAAAAAGCTTCGCGTTCAAGATCAAGCAAATATTGTTCATTCACTAATGTCTGTTCACTTAAATCGCCGCCGCACATAACGTAGGCCAGTTTACGTGCAATCACTGCATCATGTTCAGTTGCATAACCTGCACGCCACATTCCGTTAATGCCTGCATATAAGGCACCAAGCGCTGATCGCCCTAAGACTTTTATGTCTTTTCTCTGAATCGGTTGAACATAACCTTGTTCATACATTTCAATTACCGCATTTTTTGCTTCGCCGATTCTGCGATTGATATTTATTACTACTTCATCATGACCTTTACGTAAAATGCCAAGATTATAAGCCTCCAACGCAGATGTAGCAACCTTTGCAGTGGCAATAGTTAAGAAACGGTTTTTTAAGGTGATGGTCTCTGGCTCATCTTCATGCATTTCATCTGATGCACGCAGTACAAATTCTTTTGTGCCGCCACCGCCTGGAATAACTCCAACACCTAATTCAACCAAACCAATGTATGTTTCAGCAGCAGCATATACTTTATCAGCGTGCAGGTTCATTTCACAACCACCACCAAGCGCTAAACCATGTGGCGCAACAACCACAGGAACACCTGAATAACGTACACGCATCATCGTGTTTTGAAACATGCGGATCGCTAAATCAAGTTCATCATATTCCTGTTCAACTGCATACATGAAAATCATTCCAACGTTTGCACCTGCACTAAAGTTGGCACCGCTGTTTGCAACAACCAATCCTTTAAATTTATCTTCTGCTATGTCGATACTTTTATTAATCGCCTGCAGCACTTCACTACCAATCGTATTCATTTTTGTGTTCCATTGCAAAACCACCACATCATCACCAATATCATATAACCATGCATTGCTGTTCTTCCATATAATATTGTTTTTATAATTTTCAAGTATGATAAAATTATCCGCTGATGGAAGCGGCTTATATATTTCATCAGCAACATCATAATATAATCGCTTTCCGTTTTCTGTTTTATAAAATGATGTATTGCCTGCAGCAAGCATTTCATCAACCCATGATGCAACTGTGTACCCAGCAGCTTTCATAGCTTCAGTTGTTTTGCTTGCGTTTAAAATATCCCATGTTTCAAAAGCGCCAAGTTCCCATCCAAAGCCAGCCATCATTGCATCATCAATTCTATATAACTCATCACTTACTTCAGGAACGCGGTGCGATATGTAAGAGAACAAAGCATAGAACATATCGCGATAAAATTCACCAGCTTTATCCTGCGAAGCAAACAAAGATTTTAATCTTGCTTTTACATCATCAATCAATAAAGCAGACTTAACAGACGCAAACGAAGCCTTGCTGCGTGGCGCATATTCAAGTGTTTTTAAATTGAGCGTATGAATTTCTTTATCGCTCTTGCGTTCTTCAGGGCTGCCTTCTGTTACAGGCACTTTCATCTTTTTAAAAAATCCCTGGCCACTTTTATCACCCAGCCATTTATTCTCAATTACTTTTTCAAGCCATGAAGGAATTGTAAACATATCACGTGCTTCATCATCGGGACAATTTTGCTGAACACCTTTTGCTACATGTACCAATGTATCAATGCCCACAACATCTGCTGTTCTAAAGGTTGCCGATTTTGGCCTGCCGATGATTGGCCCTGTAAGCGCATCAACTTCATCAATGGTTAACCCAAGTTTTTCCATTGTTTTAAATACAGCCATTATTCCAAACACACCAATGCGGTTTGCAATAAACGCAGGTGTATCTTTTGCAAGCACTGTTGTTTTGCCCAAAAACAAATCGCCATAATGCATTAGAAAATTTATGACTTCTTTATCTGTTTCAGGTGCAGGAATTATCTCAAGCAAACGCAGGTAACGTGGCGGATTAAAGAAATGTGTTCCGCAAAAATGTTTTTTAAAATCATCGCTTCTGCCTTGTGCTAAAAGATGAATTGGTATGCCTGAAGTGTTGGTTGTAATCAATGTTCCGGGTTTGCGAAACTGTTCCACTTTCTCATATAATTGTTGTTTGATGTCAAGCCGTTCAACAACTACTTCAATTATCCAGTCATAATCTTTTATATCTTTTAAGTTATCATCAAAGTTGCCTGTAGTTATGCGCTTAACTACATCTTTTGTATAAACCGGAGATGGATTTGATTTGATAGCTGCCTGCAATGCATCATTCACAATCTTATTTTTTTCTGCAGGTTTTGCATTAGCATCAACACCTTTTGCAACTATATCAAGCAATAAAACCTGCACGCCAATGCCTGCAAAATGACAGGTAATTCTTGAACCCATTACACCGCTGCCCAGCACTGCAACTTTTTTAACTGAACGTCTCATATAAATTTTTTACTGATAAAAGCAACACATCTTATCAAACAAAATTAGTTGCATAGCTAACTATTTACAATTAAAATTTGTTACACGCTTAACAATATTAAATTTGAATTATAAAGATGAACTTCTTACAAAAATTACTGCGTAAGCCTGTTATACGTTTAACAGAAAAATATTCTTCAAGGCCGAATAAGCAACGTGTGTTTGACTCATTAACCAAGCTGCATAACAGTATTATTGAAGGTGATGAAAAGAAAGGTTTGATAATTCCGTTTGATGCAGCCACGCAAAAGTTTATTATTTTTTCTGATGAACATAAAGGCGCAAAAAATCATGCAGATGATTTTGCCGTTTGTGAAAAAAATTATGTTGCTGCTTTACAATATTATTTTGATGAAGGATATTTCTTTATAAATCTTGGTGATGGCGAAGAGCTTTGGGAGAATAATATATTCGCTGTTAAGAAACATAACCAGCCTTCATTTGAAAAAGAAAAATTATTTCAGCAGCAAAAAAGATTTATAAAAATTTTTGGCAACCATGATTTGTATTGGGCGAATGATCCAACAGCATTTATTCAATTGCAAAGTATCTATGACGAAAAGTTTCCGGTGTATGAAGGTTGTATTTTACAAACAACTATTAATGAACATGCAATCGAAATATATTTAACGCATGGCCACCAGGGAGATCTGCAAAGTGACGGCAATTGGTTTAGTAAATTTTTTGTTGAAAATATCTGGGGCCCGTTGCAAGGTTTGCTTGACATCAATCCAAATACGCCGGCTAATAATGATGAGCTAAAATCTTTGCACAATACAATCATGTATGAATGGAGCAGCGTTGAAAAAAACAGGTTGCTTATAACAGGGCATACGCATCAGCCCGTTTTTATGTCTTTAACGCACCTTGAAAGTTTGTATGTAAAACGTAGCAACGCTCAAAAAACAAATGATACAACAGCAATAAAAAATATAGAAGATGAAATAAAAAAAGTGCAGCCAAAAAATGAAACGTCGCCGGATCTTTCTAAAATAATTCCTTCTTATTTTAACAGCGGTTGTTGCTGTTTTGATGATGGTGATATTACAGGAATTGAAATTGCTGACGGATGCGTTCGTTTAATAAGATGGAAAAATGAAAGAAATGTGCTGGAAGAAATTAAGCTAAGCGAATTAGAGAAATTACTGCCCTGATAAAAGAAGCATTCATCATTTAAATGCTGTTGAAATAATAAATGAATACTTTAGCATTAATTATAATTAACATGAAGACTTCAAAATTTTACTTTGCTATAATTTTATTCGTGTTTGCGGTTTTACCATTTAGTTCTGTTTTGCAGGCACAATCTGATGGCTGGATTTCTTTGTTTGATGGTAAATCACTTGATGGCTGGAAGGTTGGAGACAATGCATCTACGTTTAGTGTTGATAGCGGGATGATAAAGGTGAATGGTAATACTGCACATTTGTTTTATGATGGACCTGTAAATACACACAACTTTAAAAATTTTGAATTTAAAGCAGATGTGTTAACGAAGCCACATTCAAATTCAGGTATCTATTTTCATACCTTATTTCAACAAGGCGGCTGGCCTGAAAAAGGTTACGAAGTACAAATAAATAATTCACATACTGATTGGCGAAGAACGGGCAGCTTGTATGCCGTTGTTGATATAAAAGAAAAACTGGTGCCGGACGATGTTTGGTTTACTGAATATATAAAAGTGGTTGGCAAACATGTTATAATTAAAGTGAATGATAAAGTTGCTGTTGATTATACAGAGCCCGATGATGTGCAACGTCCCGATGACATGAAAGGAAGAGTAATATCAAATGGCACTTTTGCATTACAAGGCCACGATCCGGGAAGCACAGTTTATCTTAAAAATATAATGGTGAAGCCGTTGCCTGATTAATTATTCCTCTACCAAATCAAGTTCTACGCGTAAATTTTCTATTATAAATTCCTGCCGTTCCTGGGTGTTTTTTCCCATGAAATAAGAAAGCAAATTTTGAATATGGTCGCCTTGCTCTAATATCACAGGTTGTAAACGCATATCTTCTGCAATGAAACGTTCAAACTCTTCAGGAGAAATTTCACCTAATCCTTTAAAGCGTGTTATTTCGGGTTTGCTTCCAAGCTTTTTTATCGCTGCCTGTTTCTCTGTTTCATCATAGCAATAAATGGTTTCTTTTTTATCGCGTACACGAAACAAAGGCGTTTCTAAAATATGCACATGATCCTTCTTAACAAGATCAGGAAAGAATTGTAAAAAGAAAGTCATAATGAGTAAGCGAATATGCATGCCATCAACATCCGCATCTGTT
>CAZZXW010000284.1:0-4653 GCA_964658095.1 uncultured Parafilimonas sp.
AGGCGCAAAAGGCAATAACTTAAAAGATGTAAGTGCAGAGTTCCCGCTTGGAAAATTTATTGTGATAACCGGTGTAAGCGGCAGCGGTAAATCAACATTAATAAACGAAACATTATATCCCATCTTATCAAAACATGCTTACAATTCAAAGATGACACCGCTTGAGTATAAGAGCATTAAAGGTTTGGAGAGTATTGATAAAGTAATTGAGATTGATCAATCACCTATCGGCCGAACACCAAGAAGCAACCCGGCAACCTATTGTGGTTTTTTTACTGATATAAGAACCTTGTTTGCATCAGTGCCTGAAGCTAAGATAAGAGGTTATGCCGCAGGCCGATTTTCATTTAATGTAAAAAGCGGTCGTTGCGATGTTTGCGAAGGCGGTGGTATGCGTGTAATTGAAATGAACTTCTTGCCTGATGTATATGTGCCTTGTGAAAAATGCAACGGCAAACGTTATAACCGCGAAACTTTAGAGATACGTTATAAAGGAAAATCCATTGCAGATGTGTTGAACATGACGGTTGAAGAAGCAGTTGAATTCTTTCAAACAGTGCCGTATATCTATCGCAAAATTAAAGTGCTGGAAGAAGTTGGGCTTGGTTATATAACACTTGGACAAAGCGCTGTAACATTAAGCGGCGGTGAAGCACAACGTGTAAAGCTTTCAACTGAATTGGGTAAACGTGACACAGGCAAAACATTTTATATTTTGGATGAACCAACAACAGGTTTGCATTTTGAAGACATACAACATTTGCTTGATGTGTTGAATAAATTAGTTGATCGCGGCAACACAGTTTTAGTTATTGAACATAATCTTGATGTGATAAAAGTTGCTGATCATGTTATTGATCTTGGCCCCGAAGGTGGTGATGGCGGCGGCAGGATTTTATTTGAAGGCACGCCGGAAGAACTCATCAAAAATAAAGAAAGCCACACGGCTAAGTTTTTAAAAGCAGAGTTGAATTAATTATTCGCATCATTCCTGAAAAGATAATTATACTGCTTCATGTATTGAAAGCTGAACAAGATATGAACCGCTAACACAAGTGCATACACCAGGAAAAAGTAAGATGTTATCCGCATGTAATTGCCCATGGCTGCAGTATCTAATTTTAAACCGGCAACGCCATTCTGTTTTGTTTGCTGCACCAATTGCTGTATCATTTCAGGATGCATGATAAGCACAATGCACTGGCTTATCATCAGCAGCGCAAATACAATACTTACAAATGCGTTTACCCTTAATAACTCTCTTGAAGTTTTGCCAAGGTATTTTTTCCCGTCTATTCCTTTTATTAAAAAGTTTAAAGAAGCGAAGCTGTAAACAGCAACGCAAGCTATCAGAAATAAAGGCATCAATAATGATGGATTGGCGAAGGCTGCGCTTATAAGAATCAGGATGCAAATACCAAAAAGTACAGCAACCGGCATCAATAAAAAACTGAAAATGCGATAAACGGTGAGTTTCATAAATGTTGGCAAAATAAATCAAGTAGTGATTAAAGAAATAATTTTAATTTTCTAAATGATTTATAAGCGTATGATAAAGACCAGGAGTTTTTGGCTGAAGTACTTTGAAGTGCTTTGCCTGTTGTTTGTTATAACCGGGCTGCTGCAATTTTTTAATAAGCTCTCTGCATGGGAATATGCATTTGTATCAGATAGAATAAAATTATTACCAGCTATTGCTGTAATGATAGTGGTGAGTGCTATTGCTGCCATTGCATGGCAGAAAAGCAATAAAGGTGCAGGCCTGCATAAATGGTTCCTGGGTATTATTATTTTTTATGTTGCCTATGCTATATCAACCTATGGTTTTGCCAAGCTAATGAGAACACAATTTCAACCTCCACAATATATCCTGGACACACCAGTTGGTGACCTTAACGGTTTTTGGTTAACCTGGGTTTATTACGGCCATTCGCAAACCCTGGCTTTTATATTAGGCATTATACAAATTGGAGGCAGTATATTATTGTTGTTTAGAAAAACAAGGTTAGGTGGTGTTTTTATTTTATTACCCGTAATGGTAAACATTGACCTGATCAATCATTTTTATGCTATCTCGCCACTTGCCTACTTCAATTCATCGCATTATACTTTTATCTTACTATTCCTATTGTTTTTTGATTATGATAAGCTAAAGGCAGTTTTCAGCTTTGATGAATCCCTGAAAGTTAACCGCAAACTCATCCTGCTGAATATTACCAGGATAGCCGTGATCACATTTGCTTTCTTAAATATCTTTTTTTTAAAGCAAGGCATTTCACCTAAAACAAAACTGAATGGTGAATGGCAGGTTCAATCAGTTAAAAAAAATAAGACGCTTATAGCATTAACAGGTTACCAGGATAGTGTTTGGTCTAAGTTGTATTTTGAATGGCGGTATGGTTGTTTGTTTAAGTATAACGCTGACAGATTTGAGGATAAAGACCTTTATGGTGATTATACAATAAATGAAAAGCAGCACACGATTCTTACAACACTGTATTCAAATGATAAGCCTGATTCTGTATTGTTTCATTATCAACTTTTAAATGATAGCCTGATGAATATGTATGGAACCTATCACAAAGATTCTATCCTGTTAAAACTAAAGAAGGTTAAGCTTAAGCCGGTTTGATAGTAAACAAGTGATTGTGCATGACATTCATATCAATTATATCTTGCTGATTGCTTTACTGCATTTGCAATGACAATTATTATCCCGGCAAGCCAAATCTTTCAAATATTATCTTTACCTGCAAGGCTGTAAAGTAGCGGCCTGTTTTAAGCCCGATTATTTCTTTGTGTGGTATTAACCAGCCCCTGAATGTTTTTGTACTGATGCCATACATAGCAGCTAATTCTTTTATGGTGTATGCTTTTAGCGTCACCTCGTTCATTGGATTCATAATAATGTGCTTTACTAATTGTTATCATTGATATTGTAAATTTAGCTAAATTTTTTAGTATACAATTGATGCCCAAGCAATTTATTTTCGAGGTTTTATTTTGATTATTTTTCAAAAAGAAATGTATAAATGGTTTCTATTATTTATATGATTCTGAATTTTCACAACCAATTTAATCAAGTATGAACACAAAAGATTTATTTAAGATGTTTAATTGCTTACTTAAATATTAATGAATGTGTTTTCCGCGAAAGCAGAAATCTTTTACTTTACTTTTTGTCTTGACACAAAAAGCAAACAAAAAAGTCAAGAACGGATGATAAGCAACAATTATCTCGTTAATAATTTATTTTATTTGTCTCGATGAATGCTTTGCATTTCGTTCTTACCCGATGATTTTGCTTTTGTACTACTGCTCTTTCAGCTTTACCATTCTTAGAGATTACTGTTTTGCAAAGCTTATAAACGATTAAGTGTCTACATAAAGCCTAAGCAACAACTTTAAGAATTCGTATACCAATGACCGCAAACAAAAGAACAACGGCAAGCCGTTGCTCTTTTGAAGAAAATAAAGCTTCTAATTATTACGGAACATTCACATCAATTAAAGAAAGCGCATTGAAGCTGCCATTTTTTAAAGGATACTGAAAGCTGTTTACCTGCTGGTAGAACTGGATACCGAGAAAAAGAAACAATGGCAACGTACTGTTTGCAGTAATTGTGTTTACCAGGCTGATATCCCCGCTATCCGTTTCGTCCCAGGGTAAAAGCTTGGTTTGCTGCACATCCCGATTGTATGTTTCGGCTGTGAAATCCAGTTCAGCACCGCCACTTACCAACTGGTAATGGGTGGCTCCTTCCGGCGCTACAATTGCCCCGGAAGATGTGAATGATACCAGGTTTACCGTTAACGTTCCAGCCGTTCTGTCAATAGCTGTAGTATAGGGCGCATACAACGTTTCACCCAATACGGCTGTTTCATTAAACTGAAAGCCTTTTAGCAAACTTAAATTGCCGTTACTTACTGTACGTTCGCCACGTGCACTTTTTGCATCCGTTCTTAACACTTTCGCCATGCTTTGCGTAAGACGAGCCACTATCCTGCCGTCTTTGGCATTTTTCAGCAGGGTGTTAATTGAATGACGCATTAGTTTACCTGCTTTGGCTGCAGCACCAAACTCCGCCATGTTTTCCCTTGTACGCTGGAATTTTGGATCTGAAGCAATTCGACTTGCATTAAGAGAAGTTTTTTCTCTTGCCAAATAACCATCTTTAGACCGGTAGTAGTTCATGTCGCCTACTACACCTTCAATCTTAATTAACCCTTTTTGTTTTGCCATAATTGTAATTTTAAATTGTTTTATAATTGTTTAATAACCCGGTTACATAAACCAACCCGGCCAGGATTTGTGATTGATTTTTTATGTTTACGTGAACCATGGTGCAAGATTACAAAGGCCTGAAAATGTGATTTCCCGTTTGGGCGCATTTGGGCGCACAAGGGCACGAAAGGGATTGAAAAGGAACGAAAGGGAACTTTTTTAAAGTATTAAGTACGATCTACGAGGTACTAGGTACGAGCTACAAATTATGATTTACGATTAAGCTATTAACCGTTGGCTGTTAGCCTTTAGCTATGGCAAATTCTATTACCCAGATATCTTATTTATAATTATTTTTTATCCTGATGGATGCTTTTGCATTACTCTACTGTGTTTTGCAATAATGAGTGCAATTGAGTGCCTTTATG
>CAZZXW010000285.1:0-4647 GCA_964658095.1 uncultured Parafilimonas sp.
AGCGCTTTTTTTAGCAGCTTTTTTTGCTGTTGCCATAGTTTGAAAATTTAATGGTTAGTAAAATATTTTACTAAAGTAAAACCTTTAATTCAAACATCAAAAAATATACAATATAAAATGTGGATAACCTTGATGATAATGAATACATCAAACTAAAATAACAATAAAATTTATGCTGAAGCTTCTGCAGTAACAACAGAAATACTTGTTCTGTTTAATCTTGTTTTTGTAAACTTAACAACACCATCAGTAAGTGCAAACAATGTGAAGTCTTTACCAACACCAACATTTTTTCCGGGATGATATACAGTGCCTCTTTGACGAACAATAATGTTGCCTGCAATAGCTGGCTGGCCACCAAATATTTTTACACCTAAACGTTTGCTTTGTGAATCACGACCGTTTTTTACGCTGCCTTCACCTTTTTTATGTGCCATGATTTATTATTTTAAGATTGATAATTTTGATTGATCATGCAACTCAAAATTATGCGATGCTTTCAATTTTAATTTTAGTGTATTGTGTTCTGTGGCCATGTTTTTTACGAAAGCCTTTTCTTCTTTTCATTTTAAATGCAATTACTTTTTCGCCTTTAACCAGCTCGCTTATAATTTCAGCTTTTACGTTTGCTTTAGCTTCATCACCAAAAGAAAATTTACCATCATTTGCAACAAGCAAAGCTTCATTAAATTCAATTTTATCACCGGTTTTACCGCTAATGTGCGGAACATACAGGCTTTCACCTTCTGTAACTTTAAATTGCTGGCCTGCAATTTTAACTATTGCGAACATACACACAAATTTTTGGGACGGCAAAGGTAAGGTTTCATGCTTTATTTTTGAAAAGAAATTTATAAAACTTTACTCATTCATGTAATTATCCTATTTACAAACACGGCTGATGTTACTTTTGTTTTTTATTATGATGACATGTATTTAAAATCTCTGTTAGCCAAACCATTTGCAAATTATATATTCAGCAAAACAAAAAAATGGATGCTGACAGCAGTTGAAGACCAGGAAAATCTTTTCAAATCGCTGGTAAAATCTGCAAAAAATACAGAGTTTGGCAAAGACCATCATTTCGATTCAATCCAATCATACAATGATTTTAAAAAACAGATTCCGGTTCGCGACTATGAAGACATCAAACCCTATATTGAAAAAATAAAAGAAGGTAGGCATAATATTTTATGGAAGGGCAAGCCCATCTATTTTGCAAAAACAAGCGGCACAACAAGCGGCATAAAGTATATACCAATAACCAAAGATTCCATCTCTAATCATATTGATACAGCACGTGATGCTTTGTTATGTTATATGGCGCAAACAGGCAATACTTCTTTTGCAAATGGCAAGATGATTTTTTTAAGCGGCTCACCTGAATTAGACAGAATTGCAGGCATACCAACCGGCAGATTAAGCGGCATTGTTAATCATCATATACCACGATATTTACGCAGCAACCAATTGCCATCTTATGAAACAAATTGCATTGAAGACTGGGAATTAAAGCTTGATAAGATTGTTGAAGAAACGATTAATGAAGACATGACTTTAATAAGCGGCATACCACCCTGGATGCAAATGTATTTTGACAGGCTTACTGAATTATCAAACAAAAAAATTGGTGAGCTGTTTAAAAATTTATCGGTGCTGGTGTATGGTGGTGTAAACTTTGAACCTTACCGTGAACGCCTGTTTGAAAGTATCGGCAGAAAGATAGATTCAATAGAATTGTTTCCTGCAAGTGAAGGCTTCTTTGCTTTTCAGGATGATCAGCAATCTGAAGGCCTTTTATTAAATACAAATTCAGGAATATTTTATGAGTTTATTCCTGCAGAAGAAATTGCTAATCCTAATCCAACAAGGCTTTCATTAAAAGATGTTGAAACAAATAAAAATTATGCATTAATAATAACCAACAATGCTGGTTTGTGGGGTTATAACATCGGCGATACTATAAAATTTGTAAGCACAAATCCATATAGAATTATTGTTACCGGCCGAACAAAACATTTTATTTCTGCCTTTGGTGAACATGTAATTGCAGAAGAAGTTGAACATGCTTTAACCAATGCAGCCGCTGAAGAAGGCATTAAAGTAATTGAATTTACGGTTGCGCCGCTTGTTGCAAAAAACGAAGGCAAAAGCTTTCATGAATGGTTTATTGAGTTTGATAACATGCCTGAAGATTTAAGCAGTTTTTCAATTAAGATTGATAATAATCTGCGTAAAGAAAATATTTATTATGATGATCTTATAGCTGGTAATATTTTACAATCGCTTAAAATAAATCCAATACGTAAAAATGGCTTTATTGATTACATGAAATCAGTTGGCAGGTTAGGCGGACAAAATAAATTACAACGGTTAAGCAATGATAGAAACATTGCTGAAGCTTTATATAGTTATACAAATAATTGATTGTTGATAAGCAAAAGCTTTATCGTTTATTAATCTTGACAAAACAATTTACATTTGCATATAATTTTTTATTGATGATAGACATGGAATATAATACTACGCGCAACCACATGAGTATGCGCGAATATGGAAGACATATACAGAAGATGGTTGAGTATCTTCTTTCGATTGAAGACAGAGAAAAACGCCAGCAACAAACACAAGTGGTAATAGAGCTAATGGGGTTTTTAAATCCGCATTTGAAGAATGTTGAAGATTTCCGGCATAAGCTATGGGATCATCTTTTTTTTATAAGTGATTTTAAACTTGATGTTGATAGCCCCTATCCTATTCCGCAAAAAGAAACTTATAAGGCAAAACCAGAACCATTGCCTTATCCTAATGGTAACCCAAAGTATTCTCATTTAGGCAAAAACCTGCAGCTTGTAATTGAAAAAGCATTGAATGAAACTGATCCTGAAAAAAAATCCGGCTTTGCTAATTCAATTGCTTATTACATGAAATTGGTGTACAGTAACTGGCATAAAGAATTAGTGCATGATGATGCCATAAGAAATGAACTGGATGAAATAACAGGTGGTGAACTTGAGTTTAGCAATACACCGTACATAAAACATCGTACACCAACTTTTGAACGTGACGATTACAGGAGCAACAATAATAATAACCGCAGGCAAAATTTTGGTGGCCGCAATAATGGAAGAGATAACCGCGACAACCGCAATAATAACCGCAATGGCTTAAGGGATAACCGTGATAACCGCAACAATAATCGCAATGGGAGAGATAACCGCGATAACCGCAACCAGAATTTTAAAAAGCGGTTTAAATAATCATATTGCGTGACTTTGAACTTTATGCGGTTTAATATTTGCACAGATCTATAAAAGCACATGAAAAAGTCAATTAAGCAAACACCAAAAACATCGTCTGCTTCCAATAAAAAAAATACAAGAACGAATAGTAAAAAACAAAAGGGTTATAAAGAAGAAGTGTATGATGATGAAGAACAAAAAGACTACGATAAAAGTGAATTAGCAAACAATAATAAAAAGAATACTTCTGGCCCTAAGAGCTAATTTTATTAAGACATCATAAGTTGCTATATTTATATAACCCTTACCTTCGCAGCCATTTAAAAAAATCGGGAGGTAGTTCAGGCCGGTAGAATACCTGGTTTGGGACCAGGGGGTCGCAGGTTCGAATCCTGTCCTCCCGACATAAATTGTATCAAAAGCTTGTAAATAAATTACAGGCTTTTTGTTTTTAAGAAAATCAATGAAAGGCTTTATGATGCAATAAATTCCTAATGCAATTTTTCAAATAGCTTTAAATAGTGTTTAATGATTCTCTTTATAATGCGATTGCCCGTGGTAGTGTTGTTCATATTGAATTAACCTGAACGTTGATTACTATTTCCTGACATAACTGATAACCTTAAAATAAGATACCTGTAAATTATTATAATTTGCAGGTACTTGAAAACTTTGATATGATTCTGTCGGGTGGACTGGATTCGAACCAGCGACCCCTTGCACCCCATGCAAATACGCTACCGGACTGCGCCACCACCCGAGGCCGCAAATGTAAAAGGCTTTTAAATAAATTCATTCTATATTTGACAAATTTTGCCGCTTCATTATGAAGATTTTACTGCAGCAGGTTAAGATTGCAGATCCCAATTCTCCACACAACGGAAACTTAAAAGATATTTTAATTGTTGATGGAATTATTGAATCAATTAATAATAATGTAAGTGATAATTCAGCACACATTATTAAAGCAGAAAATATAATTGCTGCGCCTGGCTGGGTTGATATTTTTTCTCATGCATGTGATCCTGGTAATGAATATAAAGAAACTTTAGAAACCTGTGCAGATGCTGCAGCTGCCGGTGGCTATACGCAGATTTTTACTTTGCCTGATACTAATCCGGTAACAGACAATAAAACACAGGTCGAATATGTAAAGCAAAAATCAAACAGTTTAAAAATCCAGGTTCATCCGTTAGGCAGCATTACAAAAAAGAAAGAAGGTTCAACGCTTGCAGAAATGTATGATATGCATCAAAGCGGTGCCGTTGCTTTTACAGATGGTTTGCACCCATTGCAATACGCTGGCCTGATGCTGAAAAGCCTGCAATATGTAAAAGCTTTTAATGGTGTAATTATACAAGTTCCACAAGATAAAACTATCAGTAGCGGCGGATTAATTAATGAA
>CAZZXW010000286.1:0-4354 GCA_964658095.1 uncultured Parafilimonas sp.
ATATTGAATTGCTGCAGTAACAGCGATGTTGTTGGCAAGCGCATTGCTGCCTTCTCCACGGCCGGCTCTAAAACCACTTCCATGTTCAAAGCCTGCACTGTTTAAGCCATTCATTATTGCAACATCATAATTAAGCGGCAGGTTATTTAAAGAACCATAAAAGCCAATACCAAGCTCCCGCCAAGTTGCAGGAATAATAAGCTGTTCAACAATTGGTCGTTCAACGCCATTAAAATTTACCGGCAAATGATTTTCGTTTAATATACCGATGCGTGGTGTAAACAAGCCTGCTATTAAATATTGATTTGGGTTGAGATTAAATTTAAGAAAAGCCTGCTCCATTGAAATTTCACCACTGCTGTTTTGGCCTTCATCACTGTTTGAAGCAACCACTGCATTCTCTAATTCAAGTTCAGTAAACAAAGAAATCTTATCATTGAAGCGATGGCCAACAAATAACACTACTCTTTCTAAATCTGCTGTAGATATTTCACGATTAAAATCTCTTTGATAAAAAGCGCTGCCATAACCGGAGATAACCGTTTTGTTTTTTGCATTGCCATTGTTAAGCGAATCTTCATTGGTAAGCACAAGATTTTGAGCATTGGTTCTAAACTGTGCCTTGGTTGAACATGCAATAAGTATTAATAGAAATGCGCCGGTTGCTTTAAAAAATTTCATCTGCTGCAAAAGTAGTTGCGTATGATACCGGTGGCTTACGAATTAAGAAAACGCATTTACGAAAGAAGAAACGTTATTGCAACTGTAAATAATAATCTTTTAATAACGCTTTAAACTCATCACTATATTCATCCGCATCATTTTTAATTACAATTTCAGATTGATGGAAAGATGAAGAGCTTTTATCAACCCAAAACATACTTCTAAAATAATTATGCTTTGGTGTTTGTTTAATAAGTACTTTTTCTTTTGTATATAATTTATGTTTCAATAACAATTCTTCGAAATATTGAGTTCGATGATAGGGAAGTAACACAAAGAAATTTCCATCATCTGAAAGCAATTTATGAGCAATAAAAATTAATTCTGCCAACGAAAGTGCATCGCTATGCAAAGCAAGATTGCGTTGCTTGTCTCCACTCTTTAAATCGTTTTCATAAAACGGCGGATTACAAATTATGATGTCATATTTTTTATTGGCTGATGATGCAAAAGTTTGAACAAAATGATGATAAACATTCAGCCTTTCCTTCCATTCAGAATTAATAAAATTTTCTTTTGCCTGAATTGATGCAGCTTTATCTATTTCCACAGCATCAATAATTATATCTGCATTTTTTTGTGCAAGCATCAAAGAAAGCAATCCAGTTCCTGTTCCAACATCTAAAACATTTTTAATTTTTAATGTTGAACTTCTAATTTCCTGTGCTACCCACGCACCAAATAAACATGCATCAGTGCAAACTTTCATTGCACATTTTTCCTGCTTTATTAAAAATTGTTTGAATTGAAAATAATCGTTTGGCACTATGTATTAATTTCAGCAAGCAAAGAATCAATATCTAATTCTTTGGTATACATAACAATATTTCCATCTGCATCAAACGGCCATAATTCATGCGGCTTATCCCAGTATAATTCAACACCATTTTCATCAGGATCATTCAGATACAAAGCTTCAGAAACACCATGATCTGCAAAACCGGTGAATGGGTATTTTACGTCCATCAACCGTTTAAAAATGATCGCTAATTCTTTTCTTGAAGGATACAAAATAGCTGTATGAAACAAGCCTGCAGCCTGCACCGGAGCAGGCTGCGCATTTTTGCTATACCAGGTATTTAAACCGATGTGATGATGGTAATTATCAGCCGCAAGAAACACTGCTTGTGTTCCATACCTAACTGTGATTTGAAAGCCTAAAAGATCTTTATAAAACGATAAAGCTTTATCAATATCCGAAACCTTTAAATGTACATGGCCAATGTGTGTGCCGGAAGGAACAGTGTAATTCATAAACTGATTATCACTTAAATTTATAACAAAGCCCTTTGATTATTTGTAGTTAATACAATTAAATTTGTTTAAGCAAACATAGTTATAATGCGTACTGCAAAAGATATTCTTCAGCAAAAAGGGGCTCAATTTAATTTCGTAAAATTTGATAAAACTGTTTTGGAAGCAATAGGGCTGATGAAAACAGAAAATATTAGTTACTTAATTGTGCTGGATGGCAGCGATAGATATATCGGTGTTTTTTCAGAGCGTGATTACACGCATAAAGTTATACTTGAAGGCAAGCAATCAACTACAACAAAGGTTAGTGAGATAATGACAACCAATCTTGCCAATGCTTCGCTTGATGATACAACAAGTAAACTCATGTTATTGATCAATAATTCAAAAGCAAGGTATTTACCTGTTTTTGATGGCAATGTTTTTAAAGGTGTTGTTACCATTCATGACCTGATGCGTGAAGCTATGGCTGACTATGAAAAAGGTAAACAGAATTTAGATAAACATGAACTTGAATTTTTAAAAGCACACGGTGCATAATTATCTATGCATCGTTATTTATTGTTCAATTATTTTGAGTCTTCCAGGATAAGCCGTTTTATTAACTATTGAATTATAATAAATAATTCCATCTTCAATCTTTGTTACATCAACTTCCATTTTATCGCCTGGATGAAATGGAAAACCTGGAATTGTAATCTCCGTCATAGTCATAAGATAACTGCAATCACTTAGCCAGGTTAGTTTCGATTTGATATAGTATTTATTGTTATTGTGATATTCAATATGGAAAGTATCTTTAATAATTATGTAACCCGATGTATCTTCTGCATCAAGATATTTAAATTTTCCGTCTTTTAAAATCCCGCAGTCAAGTTTTTTAACCTGGGAAAAGGTTATGCAAGTAATGAATAGATTTGAAATTAAAAGAAAGTACCTAATTGATTTTATAAAGTTATGCATGATACGAACAGACTTGTTACTTATCAGCAGTAAAGCTTGCTGTAAAATATTCCTGGTTTAATCTTGCAATGTTCATCACGGAAATTTCTTTAGGGCAGGTTGCTTCGCAGGCATTGGTAAAAGTGCATGCACCAAACCCTTCTTTATCCATTTGATTAACCATTGCTACCACACGTGTCTTACGTTCAGGATCACCCTGGGGTAATAATGCTAAATGAGAAACCTTAGCCGATAAAAATAACATGGCCGAACTATTCTTACACGCAGCAACACAGGCACCGCAACCAATACATGCAGCAGCAGCAAATGCTTTATCAGCATTATCTTTTTCAACAGGAATAGCATTGGCATCAACAGCATTACCTGTATTTACAGAAACAAAACCACCTGCCTGAATTATTCTGTCAAAAGCAGAACGGTCAACCACCAGATCTTTTATAACAGGAAAAGCTTTTGCACGCCAGGGTTCAACTATAATAATATCACCATCTTTAAAGGCACGCATGTGTAACTGGCAAACGGTATTTGCCTGCCAGGGCCCGTGCGGTTTGCCATTAATATACATTGCACAAGAACCGCAAATGCCTTCGCGGCAATCATGATCAAATGCAATGGGTTCTTTACCTTCTGTGATAAGGCGTTCATTTAACACATCAAACATTTCAAGAAAACTCATTTCACTTGAAATGTTTTCTACTTTATAAGTTTCAAACTTTCCTTTCTCTTTACTGTTACGTTGACGCCACACTTTAAGTGTGAGATTCATATTATAATGTTCCATACAATTTTACCCTAATCATTTACCTGATTGCCAAATTATTTATAACTTCTTTGTGACGGATGTACAACATCATACTTCAACTCTTCTTTATGCACTTCCCAATTGCCATCGTTTTTTAATTCCCATGCTGCTACGTACATATAGTTGTTATCGTCACGTAAAGCTTCACCATCTTCTGTTTGATATTCTTCTCTAAAATGGCCGCCGCAACTTTCATTACGTTCCAATGCATCAATACACATTAATTCGCCTAATTCAATAAAGTCTGCAACACGGCCTGCTTTATCCAATTCAGCATTTAATTCATCAATCGCACCTGGAATTTTTACATTACTCCAGAACTCCTTTTTCAATGCACGAATCTCTTCAATTGCTTCTTTCAATCCGTCTGCATTTCTTGCCATACCGCATTTATCCCACATAATTTTCCCCAAACGTTTATGCAAGCTTTCAACAGTTTCAGTGCCCTTAATGTTTAATAAAGTTGATAATCTTTCGCTAACATTTTTTTCTGCTTCTTCAAATGCAGGATGTGTTGTTGGGATTTCCTTTGTTCTGATTTCATCAGCCAAATAATTTCCAATGGTATAAGGAATTACAAAATAACCATCAGCCAAGCCCTGCATTAATGCA
>CAZZXW010000286.1:4364-4616 GCA_964658095.1 uncultured Parafilimonas sp.
AGTTGCATTCACCCAATGCATATAAACCTGGAATGGTTGTTTGTAATTCATAATCAACCCAAAGTCCACCCATTGTATAATGCACTGCGGGGTAAATGCGCATAGGAACTTCGTAAGGGTTTTCACCAGTGATCTTTTCATACATGTCGAAAAGGTTACCATACTTTTCTTTCACCACTTCATCGCCCAGCCTTTTAATTTCTTCAGGCGATGGGTTTTCAATATTGTGTTTATTGCTTTCTATCTTCCCAT
>CAZZXW010000287.1:0-4614 GCA_964658095.1 uncultured Parafilimonas sp.
AGCAAAATCAGCAACGTCAACAACAGATGCAGCAAATGCAACAGCGTCAGCAGCAGTTTGAACAGCAACGCCAGCAATAAATGCAGCAGCGTCAGCAACAAAATAATCGCCCGCCGGATATGCGGCAGTTCAATAATAACAGAAGCCAGAGCTTTAGTCAGCCAAGGCAACAATCCTTCAGTCAACCTCACATGAGTGGTGGAGGTGGAGGAAGGCCTGGAAGACGTAGTTTCTAAAACATTAAGCCTCGCAGTGCGAGGCTTTTTTGTTTATGCCAATTGCTGAAACATATTAGCCGGATTGCTTATTTTGCGCAAAACAAAAACCTTGGATACAAGCTCAGTTATATTCATAATAGCGGTTACCGTATTAGTTACAGCAAGTATTATGTATATTATTTTAACCCGCATGAAGCTGGTTGGCGATAATAACACTGTTGTAAAAGATTCAGCTGCTAGTAACACTATGCAACTGCAGGCTTATGAAAGATTAATTATTTTGGTTGACAGAATTGCCTTGCCTAATCTAATAAGCCGTATAAACCAGCCACATGCAACAGCTAGAGAAATGCAATTGTTGCTTACACAAAACATACGTTCCGAATTTGATTATAACATAACGCAACAGATTTATATAACGCCTGATGCCTGGAATGCTGTAAAAAATTTAAAAGAACAAAACCTGCTCATCATTAATCAGCTTGCCAATGTGTTGCCGCCAAATGCAACAGGCTTGGACTTAAATAAGCTTTTACTAGAATTTTTAATGAATGATAAAAAAGGCAGCATGCACGAAGTGGTGAGTGAAGCCTTAAGCTATGAAGCCAAGAAGCTGATGCAGTAATATTTTTATATGAAGGATGAAACCAAATGCTTTACTGACAGCGGCATCGAAATAAAGAAAATATATCAGTCAAGCGACAACAACAAACACTCTATTGAACAACCTGGCGAGTTTCCTTTTACACGTGGCATACAACGGGATATGTATCGCGGTAAGCTTTGGACGATGCGCCAGTACGCCGGCTTTTCAACTGCAGAAGAAAGCAATAAACGTTATCATTATTTATTATCGCAGGGCGTTCATGGTTTAAGTGTTGCATTTGATTTGCCAACACAAATTGGTTACGACAGCGATCATGAATTAGCTGAAGGTGAAGTAGGTAAAGCAGGTGTTGCTATTAACAGCATCAATGATATGCAAACCTTGTTTGCTGGGATCAATCTACAAGACATTACTACATCAATGACGATCAATGCAACTGCTTTTATATTGCTGGCCTTATATGTTGCAGTTGCCAAACAACAAGGCGCTGATTTGCAAAAAATTTCCGGCACCATACAAAACGATATTCTAAAAGAATATGCTGCAAGAGGCACTTATATTTATCCGCCGAAATCTTCTATGCGCATTATTACAGACATCTTTGAATGGTGCAGTAATGAGTTGCCAAAATGGAATACCATTTCAATTTCGGGTTATCACATCCGCGAAGCAGGCAGTACAGCCGTACAGGAAATTGCGTTTACATTAAGCAACGGAAAAGCATATATACAAGCTGCGCTTGAAAAAGGCCTTGATATAAACGTATTTGGCAAGCGCTTATCGTTTTTCTTTAATGCACATAATAATTTGTTTGAAGAAGTTGCCAAGTTTCGCGCAGCAAGAAAAATGTGGGCAACCATCATGAAAGCTGCCGGTGCCACTGATGAAAAGGCAATGATGCTTCGCTTTCATGCACAAACAGGCGGCAGTACATTAACGGCGCAACAGCCTTTAAATAACATTTCGAGAGTTACTATTCAAACGTTAGCTGCGGTGTTAGGCGGCACACAAAGCCTGCATACAAATGGTTATGATGAAGCCTTAAGTTTACCTACCGAAGAAGCTGCACAAATTGCTTTACGCACACAACAAATTGTTGCTTATGAAAGTGGCGTTACGGATACAACTGACCCTTTGGGCGGAAGTTATTTTATTGAATCGCTTACCAGGCAAATGGAAGATGAAGCCTGGAAATGGATATCAGAGATTGATAAAATGGGCGGCAGTATTTCCGCCATTGAGCAAGGATTTATTCAGAATGAAATAGCACGAAGCGCTTATGAATACCAGCGTAAAATAGAAGCAGGAGAAAAGATAATTGTTGGTGTAAATAAGTTTCATTCAACTGAAACAAAAAAGATCCCGCTTTTTAAAATTGATGATAACATTCGCAAACTGCAGGTTGAAAAACTAAAACAACTTAAGGCATCAAGAAACAATACTACCGTGATGAAATGTTTGAGCATCATACAACAAAAAGCAGCTTCTACCGAAAACCTTATGCCTGCTGTAATTAATGCTGTTGAAAATTTTTGCACGCTTGGCGAAATTGCCGATACATTAAGAAAGGTTTTTGGTGAATATCATTAAGCTGTAATCAAAATACTTTGGTTTACAAATTGTGGTTTAATTAAATGTGAGAGTTTAATTATAAGCAATTCATTTATCCATTTTTAAAAGCTAAGAAATGAAAAAGTATTTTGTTACAACAACATTGTTTCTGGTATTGATTATCTCAAAAACGATGGCGCAAAGTTTTATCGGCATAAAAGGCGGGTTAAGCATTCCTAATCTTAGTGCAGGCGGTTCAGACAAAAATCCAATTAATACAGGTTACAGCTCAAGAACAGGGCCTGACTTTGCTGTTTTTTATGAGGCTCAATTTTCAAAAGTGTTTTCGCTTTCAACACAATTAGAATATTCTGCGCAAGGCGGAAAGAAAGATGGCCTGCAGGCTATTGCTACTTCAGATATTCCGGGCATTGATCAATACTTCCAGGCACAGCAAAGACCAGTGCCAACATATATCTATGCAAACTACAAAAGCGAAGCAAAAATTAATTATTTGATGTTAAGTGAACTGGCTAAAGTAAATTTTCGGCTTGGTTCAAAATCTCCTTTATCGATGTATATGGATGCAGGCCCGTTTGGCGGCTTACTGGTTTCAGCGCACCAGGTTACCAGTGGTTCAAGTGATATTTATGCTGATGAAAAAATGCAGGAAAATATAACAGAACTAACGCAGTAAGGCAAGCAATCATTCGACAATAATCAAAATATCAAAGACCAGTTGCACAAAGGCAATTTTGGGATAGAAGGTGATCTTGGGTTCGCATTAAAAGCAGGCAGTTCAAAAATATTTGTTGAAGGCGGCGGTAATTATGGGTTCTTAAATATTCAAAAAGGAACAGAAAACGGGAAGAACCATATTGGTGCAGCTACTGTAAGGTTAGGTTATGCTATTGATTTTGGTAAGATGTCGTCTGCAAAAAAGAACTCTTGATAGTACATATAGAATATAATAGGTACTGGTGATTTGCTCGTAACATAAATTGTTTTAACTCCAAAGGCTTGGGTAACATAACCCCTTAAACACTCCCCGGAGGCAGGTAGGGAGACTGCCTGCCTCCATAAAGACTGTACTGAGCCAGGTAGTCCACCAACCTTTGTCAACAGTTTACGGAGCTTCGTTTGACAACACAGCCATTTTACCGAGTTTTTCATTCAAAAATGTAAAATCCGCAGTTTTCTTATCTTGCCCGCTTAATTCTATTACTATGAAACGATTACTGCTTATTACTTTTTCATTTCTGCTATTTGCTTTTTGCCTTAAAGCACAGCCATCTTTTATAAAAGACAGCATTGATAACTATATACAACAAGGCCTGAAAGACTGGAATATACCCGGCCTTGCTATTGCGATTGTAAAAGACGGGCAGGTGGTTATGATGAAAGGGTACGGTGTGCGCAACTTAAAAACAAAAGAGCCTGTTGATGAAAACACATTGTTTATGATTGCCAGTAACAGCAAATTGTTTACGGCAACATCTTTAGCGCAGCTTGAATATGATAAGAAACTTTCGCTGGATGATAAGATTACAAAATATTTTCCGTGGTATGCAGATTATGATTCAAACACTACCAATATTGTTACCATAAAAGATATGCTGGCGCATCATCTCGGCACAAAAACTTTCCAGGGCGATTTTACTTTCTGGAACTCTAACCTGTCAAGAGATTCGATCATGTATAAAATGCGTTTGCTTAAACCAACCGGAAATTTTCGCCAGCAGTGGGGTTATTGCAATAGTTGTTTTTTAACTGCAGGCCAGGTTATACAAAGCGTAACCGGCAAACCGTGGGAAGTGTATGTGTATGACAGTATTATTGCGCCGCTTGGCATGACGCATACCCATACGCTTGGCAATAATATGGAACAAATGCCCGATGTTGCTGCGCCATATTCAAATTCATTTTCAAAAAACCTGGAGGCTTTGCCTTTTGATAATGTTGACAATCTTGCACCAGCCGGCGCTATTGTAAGTTGTGTGAATGATATTTCTAAATGGCTGATGATGCAGCTTGATAGTGGCAAAGCTAACGGCAGGCAAATAATTCCCTGGCCGGCAATACAGCGCACAAGAGACATGAATACAATTATCCGCAGCCGCAAAAACTCAATGCTGCCGATAAATATTTATGGTTATGGTCTTGGTGTTTTTATAAGTGATTATGGCGGTCATCTTACCTACGAACATACCGGCGGTGCAGATGGTTTTGTAACCAATA
>CAZZXW010000288.1:0-4573 GCA_964658095.1 uncultured Parafilimonas sp.
AGGAAGTATATCGTTTGCAAGGTGTGCGCATCAATGATAAACACATTGAAGTTATCGTTAGGCAAATGATGAAAAAGGTTGAAATCGTTCACGCTGGTGACAGTAAATTTCTTGAAGAAGATCTGGAAGACAGGTTTGATTTCATCGAAGAGAATGACCGCATTTTTGAAAAGAAAGTAGTTACTGAACCAGGTGAAAGCACTAAACTTCGCCAAGGACAAATTATTACTTTGCGTGAATTAAGGGATGAAAACTCCGCATTACGCAGGGCTGATAAAAAATTGGTTGAAGTACGTGATGCAGAATCTGCAACAGCAAAACCAGTGTTGCTAGGTATTACAAAAGCTTCATTGGGTGTACAAAGCTGGATATCAGCAGCATCATTCCAGGAGACTACAAAGGTGTTAAGTTCAGCGGCTATACAAGGTAAAACAGACGACATGCTCGGCTTAAAAGAAAACGTAATCACTGGTCACTTAATTCCTGCAGGTACAGGTTTACGTGACTTTGAAAACGTGATCGTTGGCAACAAAGAAGAGTATGAATTACTGGCTACTACACGTGAAGCCATGAACTTTGATGAAGAAGAATAATCAATCAAATATTTAATTTGAAAAGCAGTCCCAAAACTTCGGGACTGCTTTTTTTATGCCCTTAATCAAACTATAATTTATTATTCTTTTACCTGATTGGCGTAATGCTTGTAGCTTGCAGCAACGCAATGTTATCCTTTCAACATACAGAATATTTTACTGCATTACTGATACTATTGCCGCTGGCAGCTTTGTTCTTTTTTGTTTTAAGATGGAAGAAAAATGCAGCAATAAAATTGGGTGATATAGCGCTCATCAATCAGCTTACAAAAAATTATTCTGATAAAAAGTACAAGCTGAAATTTGTTTTACTGCTTGGCTGCATTGTATTTATAATTTTTGCCGGCGCCAACTTGCGAAAACCGGTGCAGGGTGCTAAAGAAGGTACTGCTGGTATTGATATTATGATTGCCCTGGATGTAAGCAAAAGCATGTGGGCAGAAGATGTAAAGCCATCGCGGCTTGATGCGGCTAAGCAACTTGCTAATAATTTAATTGACCAGTTAGGCAGTAACCGTGTTGGGCTTGTTTTGTTTGCCGGCCGTGCTTTTTTGCAGATGCCTTTAACCAGTGATCTTTCTATCGCTAAACTTTATATTACCAATGCTTCACCAGATGCAGTGCCGGTGCAGGGAACTGTGTTGGGTGATGCACTACAGGTTTCTGCTAATTCACTTAATACAAAAGAAAAAAAGTTTAAAGCCGTTGTTTTAATATCTGATGGTGAAGATCATGATGAGCACACAACAAAACTATTAAAGCAGTTTGCAGATGACGGCGTTATTGTAAATACTATTGGTGTTGGCACTGTTGATGGTGCCCCGATTAAAGAACCGGGCGCATCAGATTATAAGAAAGATAACAACGGTCAAACAGTTATCACAAAGCTTAATGAGCAGGAGCTACAAACCATTGCCCGACATACAGGTGGCAATTATTATCACCTTGATGATGCAGCAAAAACATCTGCTGATGTTGCACAGCTCCTCAATTCGATGCAAAAAAAAACAATTGAAAGCAAAGGCGTAAAGGAATACACTTCCATGTATGCCATCTTCGTTATACTTGCGTTGTTAATATTGATTGCTGAAATATTTATACCTGAAACAAAAAGATTGAAAAGCATTTGAAGCATTGCATAACGATATTGTTTTTTGTGTTGATGAACACATCAATGTTTGCGCAACAGGCAAATAAAGATATTGCGAAAGGCAATGAAGCATACCGCAAACATGATTATTCAACTGCTATTGAAAGTTATAAAAATGCTTTGCGAAAAGAACCGGAAAACAACACAGCCCGTTTCAATCTTGCGAATGCTTTGCAGAAAAAAGATGAAACAGAGCAATCAGAAAAAGATTATGATGAGATAATTAAGTCTGCAGATATTAATTCGCTTAAATCAGAATCTAATTATAACAAGGCGCTGGCCTTTGTAAAAGAGAAGAATCTTAAAAATGCCATAGATGCGTTTCGTGAATCACTCAAACAAAATCCATCTGATGACGATGCCCGTGAAAATTTACAAAAGGCAATGAATGACTATAAACAACAGCAACAGCAAAATCAGCCAAAGCCAAAAGATCAACCCAAACAACAAAACCAAAAGCAACAAAAGCAACCGCCTGTAAACAAACAAATGATGCAGCAAAAGTTTGATGAACTGCGCAACCAGGAAAAACAATTACAGAAGAAGCTGCAAGAGAAAAATAGCAGCGGCGATCAAACAGAAGACTGGTAAGTATCTACACTTTACATCGCTTATACCTTTTCAATTATTTAACGCTTGTTAGTTTAACTGCTATGATCATTTCACATCATAACTGCATGATGATAACATCAGTCAATATAAAAAATAATTATTATGAAAACAATTTTTACGCTTGTTACTGTATTGCTTATTGCAACTTGTTTTACTTCCTGCGTTAAGCAGGTTAATGTTATAGCGCCACCTGCACAAAACGCAATTACCGGCAACTGGTATGTGAGTGATGCATCCAGTAATAATGGTTATGGTTGGGCAAGCTTTAATGCAAACCTGCCCGGCGTATTCAGCTTTTATAATGATGGCACTGCACAGTATACAGATAACCTTGGCACTATGAACGGCGACTGGAACAGCAACCTTATTTATACCGATTATTATGATGCATATGGTAACTATGAAACCAACAGTCACAATGATTTTAAAGTAGATGTTTCAGCAAGCGATGGCAGTTATGTTGATTTAAGTTTTGATGATATCAGCTTTGCCGGCAACAACCAGTTTATCGCTACTTATTACGATGGCAAAACCATAGAGCGTTATACGTTTACAAGGTATTAATCATCACAAAACAAATCCTTTGCTTATCTGTTATAATGATACATGTTATTTCAAACAAGATCATTTCTTATTATAACTACATTGTTGGTGGCTATTTGTGTTGGTTGTAAAGCACAGGTAAAAACATCAGCACAAAACGATAGTGTTTACACATATGTAACCGGCAGCATTGACGGCATTGGCAAATATTATATGGGCAGGGAGATTGCGCATGTAATGGGCGCTTCCGGTTCTGAATGGCTGGAACGCAGCAGCCGCCAGCAGGAAGAACATTCACAACAGGCAATTGATAGTCTGCCGTTGCAACCAAACAGCACAGTGGCTGATATTGGTGCAGGCACCGGTTATTATTCATTCAGGATTGCTGCAAAAATACCTGCAGGTAAAGTGTATGCCGTTGATGTGCAGGATGAAATGATAACACAGCTTGCTAACAAAAAACAACAACTGCATGCAGGCAATGTAACGGTAATAAAAAGCAGCGATTCATCTACCAACCTTCCCATAAACTCTGTTGACCTTGCGATAATGGTGGATGTGTACCATGAGCTTGAATACCCGCACGAAATACTGCAATCAATTTATAAAGCTTTAAAACCTGGCGGCAAATTATTGCTGCTTGAGTATCGCAAAGAAGATCCTTCGATACCAATAAAAGAGCTGCATAAATTAAGCGTGCAGCAAGCTAATAAAGAACTTGCCGCAAATGGTTTTGTATTGTATCAGCGCAAAGAATTCTTGCCCATCCAGCATTACCTGTTGTATGTAAAAGCGGGTAAGTATAAGTAATGAGTTAAGGTGTAGGAACCTGTTAACTTATCGGAATAGTTGATCCGGAGTATTAATATCCTTGCATAGATTTTGATTACAACTAACATATGAAACGAATTTTATTTTGCCTGGTTTGTATTGCAACAATAGCCTGTAATTCCGGTAATTCAACAGCTTCGAAAGATACTGCTACAATCGGTTACTCAGATTCATCTGTACAGGTTGCTGACAGTACGCATCCAAGGCATCGCGATAGTTTTAATTATAAAGTTGATACTTCAAAATATGTTACATCCACTTTATTGCAACCACGGGATACATTGATAACGCTTGACCTGCATAACGGAAAAGGAAGTGTAAAAGCGTATTTAAGTGGTATTGGCAAACATGTAACGTTGATTGTGCCTGTTACAGGCGGCGATAGTTTAACGGGAGAAATAATACCAGATATTGATAGTACAAACATTCGCTTTAACCAGGTCTATATTCCTGTTGGCAAGAGCGGAAAATATGATGGCCCGTTTTCAAGAACAATAAGTTATCCAATAACAGCAAAAGGAAATTATAAGCTTATCATTGGTTCAAATCTTATGGCAGAAGGCAAACCAAGCGGCAGCTTTACGTGCAACGTAATTATAAAATAATCACACCGGGTCTACATCTGGAATAATATCAACGCTGCGGTAACGCTTGTTAAATTTTAAGATGGCAATTTGTTGTTCTATCTGCAGCTTGCAATTATTTATAAGCGCTGCATGCTTTGGCAGCTTTAATAAAACATCCCACAAATATTGATTGCGGATGCGGTTAACAACCGGTTGTGCAGGGCCGGTAATGTATTGCTCAAAATCTTTTTTAATACCCATCACTAAAATGTTGGCAG
>CAZZXW010000289.1:0-4570 GCA_964658095.1 uncultured Parafilimonas sp.
ATATACACCCAATACAAGACACTCGCTGAAAAAATTTGCTATTTGTTTCACCGGAAAATTGATAACAGCAATAACCTGCTTATTTATCAAAAGGTCTTTGTTATAAAAATGAGTAAGCTGCGCTGATGATTTTTTAATTCCGATCGCACCAAAATCTATAGTAAGTTGATAAGCCGGTTTTTTTGCATTTGGAAAATCTTTTACCTCAATTATAGTTCCGCAACGCATATCAATTTTTTCAAAATCATTCCAGCTAATCATACATTTTGTTTGTAGAGATTTTTATTTTCTATTTGCAGATTATAACTTGTAATTTATAAACAAATTTTAAAATCATACAAATGAAAAGAAATGCAACAGCCGTTTGGAACGGTTCAGGTAAAGATGGCAAAGGCACATTAAGCTCTCAAAGCGGAACATTAAAAGATACGCAATACTCTTATAAATCAAGGTTTGAAGAAGGAACAGGCACTAACCCTGAAGAATTAATTGCCGCAGCGCATGCAGGTTGTTTTACGATGAAACTAACTTTTTCTTTAGGCGAAGCCGGCTTTACACCTGATAAACTTGAAACCACTGCGACTATAAATTTTGAAAATGGTGTATTAACAGAATCGCATCTTACCGTAAAAGGAAAAGTGCCTGGCATAAGCAAAGAAAAATTTGAAGCAAGCATTAAAGACGCTGAAGAAAATTGCCCGATAAGTAAAGTTTTGAAACTGAAAATAACCTCTGAAGCAACACTGGAAGATTAATAAATTGATACGGCTTAGCTTATAACTTGATTGAAATAGAAAGAAGTTCCATTAACGGAACTTCTTTCTATTTATACATTTCTTCACGCAGTGATTGCACTCTTTCATTGTTCATATATTCATCAAAGCTCATTAAACGGTCAATCATTCCGTTTGGCGTTAATTCAATAATACGGTTGGCAACGGTTTGAATAAATGTATGATCCTGCGATGTTAAAAGCACTATGCCTGAAAAAGTCTGGCAGCCTTCATTAAAAGATTGTATGCTTTCAAGATCAAGATGATTGGTTGGCTGATCAAGTACAATTAAATTAGGGTTTTGTAACATCATGCGGCTTATCATACAACGAACCTTTTCTCCGCCGCTTAATACGTTTGTCTTCTTTGTAATATCATCACCGCTAAACAACATCTTACCCAAAAAGCCTCTTAAAAAAGGTTCATCTGCATCTGTTACATGTGGCGGCACGTATTGCCTTAACCATTCAATCAACGTTAGTCCTTCCGTAAAAAACTCATTATTCTCTAAAGGCAAATAGGCTTTTGTAATGGTTGTTCCCCATTCAAATTTTCCGGTATCTGCTTTTTGGCCGGCATTAATTATTTCAAAAAACGCAGTTACGGCAAGCGCATCTTTACTTAAAAAAGCAATCTTCTCTCCTTTATTTATGCTGAAGCTAACTTTATCAAACAGCTTACGATTTTCAATTGACTTGCTTAAATTTTCAACGTTTAAAATCTGGTTGCCTACTTCACGCTGCGGCTGAAAAATAATACCTGGATAACGCCTGTTACTTGGTTCAATTTGTTCAATATTTAATTTCTCTAATGCTTTTTTTCGTGAAGTGGCCTGTTTGCTTTTTGATGCATTTGCCGAGAAACGCGCAATAAAATCAAGCAAGGCTGCACGCTTCTCTTCAATCTTTTTATTCTTATCATTTATCTGGCGGCTCATTAACTGCGAGCTTTCGTACCAGAATGTATAATTACCTGTAAAGATCTTTATTTTCTGGCGGTCAACATCAGCAACATGTGTGCATACGGCATCTAAAAAGTGGCGATCGTGGCTTACTACCAAAACAATGTTTTCATAGTCAGCAAGAAAATTTTCAAGCCAGCCAATTGTTTCAATGTCTAAACTGTTTGTAGGTTCATCAAGCAATAAAATATCAGGATTACCAAACAATGCCTGTGCAAGCAACACACGCAACTTTAAGTTACCCGGAATTTCTTTCATCAGGCTTTGATGATATTCTTCTGTAACACCTAAACTGCTTAACAAACTTGCTGCATCACTTTCAGCTACGTACCCGCCCATCTCGCCAAAATCTGCTTCAATTTCTGCGGCACGCATACCATCTTCTTCATCAAAATCTGCTTTTGCATAAATGGTTTCCCGCTCATGCATCATCTTCCAAAGTTTTGCATGACCCATCAGCACTGTATTTAAAACTGTTTCTTCATCAAACTCAAACTGGTTTTGCTTCAACACCGCCATGCGTTCGCCGGGCGTAATTTCAACAACACCTTTATTGGGTTCTATTTCGCCACTCAAAATTTTAAGAAAGGTAGATTTACCAGCACCATTTGCACCGATAATTCCATAACAATTACCCTTGATAAAATTGAGATTTACTTCATCAAACAATACCCGCTTGCCATAAGCCAGTGTAATGTTTCTTGCACTAATCATTGTCTGTTTTTTTATGAAGGCGCGAAATTAAACCAAGCTTAACTTATAAAAAAGTTTATGCGTTGCAGATAGAATCCGGCATTAATTTTTCTATATTAATATTAACTAAAAATTTATTGTATGAGTAACGATAAAAAGCCAGAAGACGATACTTTAAAAATTGATATTGAAAGCCGGCATGAAGTAGAAGCATTTCATCAGCAGTGGAAACAGTTTTCACATGCCCAGATTTTACACGCCATTAAAGAATACGGACCTTATAAAAAAGATATTGAATCTCATTTAAGAAATCAAGCTGAAGTTTTATAATTGCGTTGAAACCTCATACTCTTCAAGTGCTTCACCAATGTCATCTACTACTTCATTATAAATTGGTATTACATCTGCTTCGTTAGTTGTCCAGTTTCCACTCTTCATTTTTCTTAAAGTAAACAACTTATCGCAATTTGTAAAAACTTCATATAATGTGCAATCATTGTTCCAACGGGGTTTTATAATATAAAACCTGTCATACACTTTTATTGTAAAAGATTCAAAATCTTTCATACCAAGCAATAATTAATTAAGATTTTCTACGGTGCTTTTTAAATTACCCGGAACATAATCATCATATAATTTTTTGCCTTTTGATTTTATTTTATCTGCTAAATCTTTCTTTTCAGATTCGCTAAGTTTTGAATATTTATAATAAGCAAATGCGGCAGCGCCGGCTAAAAAAAGAAATGAAACTTTTTTCATAATATTTTTTTATTTTATCATGTAAGAATCATGCCATTTAATTGTTTATCTGCCTTTCCATATTACTTCTGCAACATGTAGTTCCTGCGCCGTAAAACGGGCAAGTACAAATAAATAATCGCTTAAGCGGTTAAGGTATTTTATAATGATGGACTCAATAAAAACTTCATGCTGTTTCAAACTTACGCAAAGCCTTTCCGCCCGGCGACAAACACAACGGGCAATATGTGTGGATGATATAGCCGCATTACCACCAGGTAAAATAAAGTGCTTCATAATGGGCAGCTTATCATTCATTAAATCAATTTCATTTTCAAGAGCACGAATGTCTTCTTCATTTAAATCAGGAATGTGCATGCCTGTTTGCTTTTCAGCATCACAAGCTAATGAAGCGCCTATCACAAATAACCTGTCCTGAATAAGTTTCAAAATATCACGTTGATGTACATCCGGCGTATAATCTGCAACCAGGCCAATATGTGAGTTGAGTTCATCAACTGTACCATAAGCTTCAATGCGCATATCATTTTTAAAAACCTTTGTTCCGCCAATTAAAGAGGTCATGCCGGCATCGCCGGTTTTTGTATATATTTTTATTGCCATTGTTTTGAGTTATGTAAAACTCAAAAGTAAAAATTAAAACAGGTAAAGAAAGGATTATTCAACTGCCTCCAATTCTCTAACAGCATCGGTTTCTATAACACCGTCACGCATACGTACAACACGTTTTGCATATGCAGCAATATCTTCTTCATGCGTAACCAACACAATAGTGTTGCCTGCAGATTGCAGGATGCTAAAAATTTCCATTACTTCAACAGATGTTTTTGTGTCGAGATTCCCTGTTGGCTCATCTGCGAGCAAGATAGAAGGATTATTTACAAGTGCTCTTGCAATTGCCACACGTTGAATCTGGCCGCCGCTTAGTTCGTTTGGTTTATGATGGCTGCGATCATCAAGCGCAACTTTTTTTAGGGCTTCCATAGCGCGTTGTGTTCTTTCTTTTTTATTTATGCCGGCATAAATAAGTGGCAACGCAACATTTTCAGCAGCGGATAATCTTGGCAATAAATTAAACTGCTGAAATACAAAACCTATTTCTTTATTGCGCACTTCTGCAAGTGCATCATCAGCCATTTTACTTACATCATTTCCATTTAAAATATAATGTCCGGCAGTAGGTGTATCAAGGCAGCCAAGAATATTCATCAAGGTACTTTTACCGCTGCCGCTTGGGCCCATTAATGCCACATATTCATTCTTAAAAATATTCAACGAAATGCTTTTAAGTACCTGAAGCGCATTTGCGCCCATAAAATAGGTTTTGCTTATTTCTTTTAATTCTATAACAGGCTGCATAAATTATTAGGCATTGGTTATTCAA
>CAZZXW010000290.1:0-4522 GCA_964658095.1 uncultured Parafilimonas sp.
CTGAAGATGTTTCAGATTCTTATCATAAAGTAAAAAATAAAGCGAAAGATTTAGTAAACACTTCAAAGGATGAATATACAGATCTGAAAAGTGATGCAACAGAATCTTTGTATAACAATTAATTTATTAATAAAGAGCCTCGCAAAGCGGGGCTTTTTTTATAGACTGTAAAAAGTAAACCTGCTCTTAAAACTGTCTAATTCGTCTTTCAGGTTGTTTTCAGGTAAGCTTACATAATTTAATAATGTTGATTGCCTTTCTACCTCAAGATTAAACCCTGTATAATTCTGGTTTATAAAGAATGATTCAAGGTAAGGGTAAATGCTCTTCATTACTTCTGCAATATCAAGAATACTTAATGTTTTATCGGTAAGATTATACGTTCCATTCAATACATCTTTTGTAAGTAATTGAACGAGTACGTCTGTTGTTTTATCAATATGAATAAATGAACGGTGCTGGCTTCCTGAACCATTAATTGTAATGCGGTTTGTAAAATGCGCATCAAACATAAAACGGTTTATAACAGCATCAAAACGCATGCTTTTGCTGTAACCATATACATTGCCAAGCCGAATGATGATCGTATTTATTTTTTCTGATAAACGTTTAACATGCTGCTCCGCCCTAAGCTTTGATATTGAATAAAAGCTATCCGGTTCGGGAAGCGTATTTTCATCCGCCGCTTGTTTTGTATTGCCATACACACCGGTAGTACTTAAGAAAATTAATTTTTTTACGGCACTTTCTTCAAGCGCATATGTAAGTTCTGCAGTGCCCCAATGGTTGGTTTGTTCATAAATATGACCGTCAGTATTAGCAAATGGTGTGGTAACTTTTGCAGCTAAATGAAAAACAACATCAATATTTTTTAAAGCCTTTTTTAACCTGCGGGAATCAAGTATTTCGCCGTGCACAAACTGTACATTACGGGCTAACGGCTTTTGGCCGATAAATAAATTAAAATTGCCGCGGCTTAAATTATCATATACAACTATGTTTTCAACTTCACTCGTTTCTGCAAGCCTGTAAACAAGTTCAGTTCCAATGTAGCCTGCTCCGCCGGTAACAAGAATATTCATTAAGATGTAGTAAGAATTATGTATGAAGTTATTTTACCACCAAGTCAGTGTTTAACCCACATTCCGTTTTTTTCAAACCATACCAGCGTCCATCCCTGCTATCCATACTCACATCCCATTTGCGTGTACAAGGTTCGCAGCCAATGCTGAAGTAGCCTTTATCTTCAAGCGGATGACGCGGAATATTGTTTTCTCTTAAATAATCATAAATCATTTTGCCGTTCCAGTCAAGCATAGGGTGAAAGCGAATTGTGCCAAGTTTTGCTTTTTCTTCAACATTAAAATTTTTACGCACTTCTCCCTGGTCTGCACGCACACCATTTATCCAAACATCATATTGCGCAAGAACAGGTTCCAGCGGAACAACTTTATTTAAGTGACAACAAAGATCCGGATCACTGGCAAACAATAACCTGCCTTCATTATCACGTTGATTGCTTTTTGATGTTGATGAATAAATATTAATAAGATTAAGATCAAACAGTTTTGTTATCTGGTCACGATAACTTAAGGTTTCAGAAAAATGATAGCCCGTATGTATGAAGTAAACAGGGATGCTGTTGTCAATTTTACTTAAGATGTGTAACAGCACGGTACTATGTGTTTGAAAAGATGATGTTGTAAAAAGCTTTAAGCCAAGTTGCTTGTATAATTTTATTTTATCAGTAATCTCTTGTACTGTCATATTATTATTTGAGTGTGCAAGATAGCAATGATTAATAAACTGCTTTGTTAATGAGGTTCATTAATTTGTTCTTATAAACATCATCATACATACAAGTCAACATTTTAATTAATTTTGTTATCCTTTTTAATTAAAGCAATACATAATTTCAATAATATGCAGGCAACCGAAGTACATACAAAAGAAGTAACACAACAGGCATGGAATAAAAGGCCATTGATTATATCAGGCCCATGCAGTGCAGAAACAGAAGAACAGGTTTTAGAAACTGCTGTGCGTTTGCATAAAACAGGTAAGGTTGATATGCTGCGTGCCGGCATTTGGAAACCGCGTACAAGGCCCGGAAGTTTTGAAGGTATTGGTACGAAAGGCTTGCCATGGTTGCAAAAAGCAAAACAAATAACAGGCTTACCGGTGGCTGTTGAAGTTGCAACCGGCAAGCAGGTTGAAGATGCTTTGCATTTTGAAATAGATGTTTTATGGATTGGTGCACGCACAACAGTTAATCCTTTCAGCGTACAGGAAGTTGCTGATGCCTTGCGTGGTGCTGATGTGCCGGTGTTGGTGAAAAATCCAATTAATCCTGATCTTGAATTGTGGACGGGCGCTGTTGAACGCGTTGCAAAAGCAGGCATAAAACAATTGGGTTTAATACATCGCGGTTTTAGTTCTTATGGCAATACAGAATATCGTAATGCGCCCATGTGGCATCTTGCTATTGAAATGAAAAGGCGCAATCCTGAATTGATGATGATCAATGATCCTTCACATATTTGTGGCAGAAGAGATATTTTGTTAGATGTTGCGCAAAAAGCAATTGATCTTGATTACGATGGTCTGATGATTGAAAGCCACATTGATCCTGATAATGCATGGAGCGATGCAAAGCAACAGGTAACACCGGAACGTTTGGCTGAAATATTAAACAGCATTCGCTGGAGAAAAGAAGATGTGGCAAGCGAGGAATTTCATGCTGCTATGGAAAAAATGCGCCAACAGATAAATCATTTAGATGATGAATTGATGCAGATTCTTGGTCAGCGTATGAAGGTGGCTGATGAAATTGGTAAGTATAAAAAAGCCAACAACATAACTATACTTCAAACCAATCGCTGGAATTCTATTTTGGAAAGAGCTACAGCAAAAGGAGAGAAGCTTGGTTTAAGTAAAGAATTTATTACCAAATATTTTGATGCCGTGCACATGGAAAGTATTAATCATCAGAATAAGATTATGAATGATTAATTTAACAATTCGGCAATTTGAAGATTTGATAATGAAATTGTCTTAAAGCTGAATTGCATAATGACAACGAAAACCGTTCAATTCAATTCTTCTTCCACTACATTTTATTTTGCTTCAGGTATTTCGCGCTTAAAAGAAATTATTGATATAAAACATGCAATACTTGTTATTGATGAAAATGTTTTTAATCAACATGAAAAAAAATTTAAGGGCTGGAAAACGATTGTTATAAAATCAGGAGAGCAATTTAAAACACAGGCAACAGTTGATTCAATAATAAAACAATTAATTCATCTTGGTGCAGACCGTAAAACAACTTTAATTGGCGTTGGCGGTGGTGTTGTAACTGATATCACCGGTTATGTTGCAAGTGTGTTTATGCGTGGTATAAAATTCGGTTTTATTCCAACAACAATTCTTGCAATGGTTGATGCATCTATCGGCGGCAAGAATGGAATTGATGTTGAAGTTTATAAAAACATGGTGGGCACAATTAATCAGCCATCATTCATTTTACATGATCTAATCTTTCTAAATACGTTGCCTGAAACTGAATGGCAAAATGGCTTTGCAGAAATCATAAAACATGCTTGCATAAAAGATGCAGCAATGTTTAAAGAGTTAGAGGCAAACAATTTAAAAAAATATCGCTCTGACAAAACTTTGTTGTGTGATTTAATTCAACGCAATGCTTTATTAAAAACCAAAGTTGTACAGCAGGATGAGTTTGAAACCGGCGACAGAAAACTATTAAACTTCGGTCACACATTTGGTCATGCAATTGAAAACACATATCAACTTTCACATGGATATGCTGTTGCAATTGGAATGGTTATGGCTTGCGTGATTTCAGAATCATATCAAAATTTTAAAGACACAAACCGTGTTGTTGAAATAATAAAAAGATATGGCTTGCCGGTTCATCAGTCATTCAATGCAAAAAATGTAATTGATGTAATGAAAGCGGATAAAAAGAAATTAAAAGATGTAATTAATTATGTGTTGCTAAAGAGAATTGGTAAAGCAGTTGTGCAGCCAATAGCAATTGATGAAATAGAAAATATAATCAGTCAATTAGAAAGCAAGTTTTAATGATTGTAAAAATTACACCTTCAACAGTTTTCGGCAGTGTTCATGCGCCTGCATCCAAAAGTTCAATGCAACGGGCTTGTGCGGCTGCATTGGTGAGAAAAGGTGAAAGTATAATTCGCAATCCCGGAAAGAGTAATGATGATAATGCAGCATTGAATGTTATTCAAACTTTAGGCGCGGAAGTATATGACCTTGAAGATAAAAGCTTAAAAATTATAAGCAACGGCGTTGATCCTGTTTCTAACTCTGTAAATAATGGTGAAGCCGGTTTAGGTATTCGCATGTTTACACCACTTGTTGCTTTAAGCAGCAGACAAATGCTGATCAATGGTGAAGGCAGTTTGCTTACAAGGCCAATGAATTTTTTTGATGAAGTGTTGCCGCAACTTGGTGTTGAAGTAAAATCAAACAATGGAAA
>CAZZXW010000291.1:0-343 GCA_964658095.1 uncultured Parafilimonas sp.
GTAAATATCTGCTGATAACTCAGGCGGAGTCATTTCTAATGCATTTAAAATTGCAACAGCTATTCCTTTGCCACGTTTTTCAGGCAACGTAAACATGCGCTTCACTTCCATTGAATCAGCATCGAATTCTTTTATGGCACCACAGGCAACAGGTTGTTCATCTTCATAAGCAATAACTGCATGTTTAATAGTATTGATCTTATTAAACTGATCATAAAACGAATGTTCACTGCCATCTTTTTTTGCCAAATCTGCGTCAAGCATTTGTACAAGTTTTATAAAATCTTTATTGGTTGATTCTGTTCTGATAATGTTTAGCATTTACTCAATATTAAGTTCTGCA
>CAZZXW010000291.1:353-2065 GCA_964658095.1 uncultured Parafilimonas sp.
TACAGTTTCAAGATACAGGCTAAAAAATTTGCGTTTCACTTCTATACATGCTGTTCACATCTGCCGCTTAACTTTGTTCTTTGAATGAAAAAAATAATTAGTGCCATTGGTTTAATTGTGTTGATAATAGTTGTTGCAGCATTATGGATTGTGTTTGCACCGGCTACAAGATTTAATGCTAAGTTTCACTATGTATATGTAAGAGATGCGCCATCTGCACAAAAGCAAATAATGAATGAGCTGGATACAGGAAGTATAATTCGTTCAACAGCAATTTTTAATTTTCTTGCTGAAAGATTAAATGCATGGCAACATGTAAAATCTGGCCGTTTTGAAATAAAAAAAGGAGAAAGCATTTTTACGTTCATAAGAACCTTAAGAAACAATCATCAAAGTGCTGTAAGGTTAACCATAAAAAAATTGCGTGTTGCACAAGACCTTGCAGGCATCATTGGTAAAAATTTTTCAACAGATTCTTTAAGCGCATTAAACTTTTTATCAACCAATGATTCATTGCATGTTTACAACGTAGATACAAATACATTAATGACGCTCATTATTCCAAATACTTATTTTTTAAACTGGAACACATCTTTAAAAAATATTCTTTTGCGTTTACAAGATGAACAACAAAAGTTCTGGCAACAAGATGATCGTATACAAAAAGCTGCAGCACTTAACTTAAGCGAAATGCAGATTTATACACTTGCCTCAATTGTTGAAGAAGAAACTAATAAAAATGATGAGAAAGGAAATATTGCAAGTGTTTATTACAACCGGTTGCAACATAATGTACCGCTGGCTGCGGACCCAACTATAAAGTTTGCACTTAAAAATTTTGCTGCTAAAAGAATTTATTATAACAATCTTAAAATGCAATCACCTTTTAATACCTATATTAATAAAGGCTTGCCACCAGGACCAATATGCACACCGCAAGCTGTTACTATTGATGCAGTGCTTAACATGCCCAAGACCAATTATATGTTCTTTGTAGCAAAGAGTGATTTCAGCGGTTATCACCAGTTTACTGATAACTTTACCGAGCATGAAAAGTATGCGAAGCTATATCAGCAGGCTTTAAATGAATGGCTGAAAAAAGACAGCTTAAACAAAGGATTAATACATTGACAAAGCTTGAAAGAATTATAATTACACATCAACCTGTTGCATTTTTTGTAAACGGCAGTAAAAAAATTTCGTTGCCCGGCTTTAATAACTTATGTCTGCATGATGTGTTACGATTCTTTATAAGAAAACTTGGTAACTCCGGCTTAAGAGACCGTGCTTCTGCCATCGCATTTAATTTTATAATGGCACTGCCGGCCGGTGCAATTTTTTTATTTACGCTGATACCATATTTTCCTGCCGCCAGGAATATGCAGGATGAGTTGTTTAAGTTTATTGAAGGTGTGATGCCGAATACAGAAAGCCGTTCATTAATAATGACGACGATGCTTGATCTTTTTAATAAACCAAAAACCGGGCTTTTATCGATAGGGTTTATTCTTGCTGTATTTTATTCATCTAATGCAATGCTGGGAATAATTAGAACATTTGATTCCTCATTACCAGAAAAGCGAAAGCCTAAATTTTTAGGCAGAAGACTAAGAGCCATCAAACTTACACTTGTTCTTGTTTTCCTGATCATAGCCACAATTTTATTGACACTTGGTCAAGGTCATCTTTTTGCAAAGCTACTTAGATGGTTT
>CAZZXW010000291.1:2075-4486 GCA_964658095.1 uncultured Parafilimonas sp.
TTATTTCTTTTTTCTATTGCTTACATTTATAAATATGCACCTTCTGTTTATAAAAGATGGAGGCTGCTTTCTCCCGGAGCAGTGTTTGCAACTTTTCTTATTTTGTTAACCACCTGGCTGTTTTCTATATGGGCGCAACATTTTTCAAGTTATAACCGAGTATATGGTTCGATAGGAGCATTGCTTATAGTGATGTTGCTGATCTTTATTAATTCACTAATGTTACTTGTAGGTTATGAACTGAATGTTAGCATCAGCCACCTTAAAACAAAACTTGATAATAAAGAATTAAGTGAAATAAAAAATACCAACGTTTCCGCTAAATAAAAAAGGCTGCTTCTTTCGAAACAGCCTTGAATTAAGTATTAAATATTATTCAAACTTTAAATCTAAACCAAGACCTCTTAATTCATGTACAAGTACATTAAATGATTCTGGCACACCTGCTTTTGTAATGTTATCACCTTTTACAATTGCTTCGTAGGTTTTAGCACGGCCAATAATATCATCTGATTTTATTGTAAGCAATTCCTGTAAAATGTTTGAAGCACCATAAGCTTCCAATGCCCAAACTTCCATTTCACCAAAACGCTGTCCGCCAAACTGTGCTTTACCACCAAGAGGTTGTTGTGTAATTAAACTGTATGGGCCGATAGAACGTGCATGCATTTTATCATCAACCATGTGATGTAGTTTGATCATATAAATTACACCAACGGTTGCTTTCTGATGAAAGCGTTCGCCGGTTTCGCCATCATACAAAAATGTATGGCCCATCATCGGTATGCCGGCTTTAGTACAATTCTCTTCAATTTCATCAGTTGTTGCACCATCAAAAATTGGTGTAGCAAATTTTGCTCCTATCTTTTTACCAACCCAGCCAAGAATAGTTTCATATATCTGGCCAAGGTTCATACGGCTTGGTACACCCAACGGATTTAATACAATATCAACCGGCGTTCCGTCTTCCATAAAAGGCATGTCTTCTTCACGAACAATCTTAGCAACAATACCTTTGTTGCCGTGACGGCCGGCCATCTTATCACCAACTTTTAGTTTACGCTTTACAGCTAAATAAACTTTCGCAAGTTTCAATACACCTGCAGGCAATTCATCACCAATTGAGATGTTGAATTTTTCTCTTTTATAACGGCCTAATTCTTCATTATACCTAATGTTGAAATTGTGCAATAAAGTATTAATGCGGTCATCAATGTCTGCATCATTTGTCCAGCCTAACGGGTTTACATTCTGATAATCTATCGCACCAAGATTTTTTGCATTGAACTTGGCTGATTTACCAATCAGCATTTCACCAAAGTTGTTGCTTACACCAGCAGAGTTTTTATCTTTTAAAAGTGTCTGCAATTTTTCAAGCAATACTTCTTTCAAATCTTCAACATTCTTCTCGTGCACTTTCTCTACTATTTCAAGCAAAGCTTTTTCACGCACTTTTCCGTTCTTATCTTTTTTTGCACGCTGGAAAAGTTTTTTGTCAATTACAACACCTTCTGTTCCGTTTGGCGCTTTTAATGATGCGTCTTTTGCATCACCTGCTTTATCACCAAATATTGCACGTAACAATTTTTCTTCAGGTGTTGGATCGCTTTCTCCCTTTGGAGTAATCTTGCCAATTAAGATATCACCTTCACGCACCTGTGCACCAACACGAATGATACCGTTATCATCAAGGTCTTTTGTTGCTTCTTCAGATACATTTGGTATATCAGGCGTTAATTCTTCTTCACCCAATTTTGTATCACGTACTTCCAGTTCAAATTCATCAATATGCACTGAAGTAAATACATCTTCACGCACCACTCTTTCACTTATAACTATAGCATCTTCAAAGTTGTAACCTTTCCATGGCATGAAAGCAACCTGCAGATTACGGCCTAATGCAAGCTCACCATCTTTTGTTGCGTAGCCTTCTGTTAAAAAATCACCCTTCTTTAAGGCCTGGCCTTTTCTAACAGCGGGTTTTAAAATGATAGAAGTTGATTGATTGGTTTTAATGAATTTAGTAAGCCTGTACACTTTAAGATCATCTTCAAAGCTTACCAGGCGATCAGTATCATTACGCTTGTAACGCACATGAATTTCTCTTGCATCAACATATTCAACAACACCATCACCGTCTGCATGAATCTGTATACGTGCATCACGTGCAGCTTTACCTTCCAAACCTGTCCCAACAATTGGTGCTTCAGGACGGATAAGCGGAACTGCCTGGCGTTGCATGTTTGAGCCCATCAATGCACGGTTAGCATCATCATGTTCAAGAAATGGAATTAATGAAGCGCTTAAGCCAACGATCTGGTTAGGCGCAACATCCATATATTCAACTTCGCTTTTTTCAAGTATTGGAAAGTCACCTGTCTGGCGGCTTACAATTCTATCTTCAACAAAGT
>CAZZXW010000292.1:0-4469 GCA_964658095.1 uncultured Parafilimonas sp.
CGATCGCTGAATATTTAAAACAGGTTGTAAAAAATAAATTTGATTTACGTGATGATACGCTGCAGGAACATTTTGCAGATACGAGGGATACCTTGTGTTATGCAACCAACGATAATCAATCTGCAGTGGCTGAGCTTTTAAATACGAATGCAGATCTTGCTATTGTTGTGGGCGGTTATAACAGCAGCAACACATCGCACCTGGTTGAGCTGTGCGAAGAAAAATTAATGACTTATTTTATTGATAGTGCAGATAAAATAATTTCTTCAACTGAAATTTTGCATTGTAACTGGCGAACAAAACAGGAGTTTCTTACAAAAGATTATTTGCCTTTAAAAAATCCCACAACTATTTTAATTACAAGCGGTGCCAGTTGCCCTGATGCTGTAGTGGAGAAGGTGATTGAAAAATTAGCAGGTTACTTTAAGGTTAGTAAAAATATACAGTCATTCACAAGCGAATTTGTATAAAATGGGCCCGCCCTAAAAAGAGCTGGCCGTTGCTAACCTATGAAAAACACCTATAAAAAATTTATTAAAATTGACTTTCTAAAAGAGCGGCCTTCTTAAACTCCCTCTTGGCTTGATACCATTCCGCTGTTGAAAATTTTGCCGTTGCTTTAGCCTGTTCTGGTACTCATTTCTTAAAATATCTCTAAACTGCTTATCAGTAGTAAAAACCTTGTTTACCCGCTGGCCATCATTACCTAATACTTTTTTGAAATTACCCTGGTAACGTTGTTTTATTTCAACTACCTTTTGTTCATATTTAATTTCATCATCAGGATATTGATTCCTGGCTTGCTTAATTTCTGATTGATAATTATTATAAACAGGCCAGAAGTTTTGCGCTTCCTGCGTAGAAAGATTCAACTCCCGTGAGATGTAAGCCATCTTTATAACCTCAACCCGCTGGTTATTGTCATCATCGCCCTGTTGTTGTGCGTTACAAATGTAGCCATAAAAAAATAAAAGTGTTAATATGTAAATTTTTTTCATCATTTCAAATTAAATCCCTTCTGGCTCTTCATCAACGGCCGGGTTTTGAATTAAATAATCTTCTATATCCTGGTCAGATGTGTTGTTAATTAAGTTTTGAATATTTAAATCCTGTTCATCAGTATTTTGATTTACGTATGCATCAGAGTTATCATTTGCCAGGTAACTATTTATAGTTGAATCTGGTAACTGGGAAACAGCTTTTTCAACATTAATGCTTGCAATCTTCTTTTGAATCGAATTAGTGCCTGAAAATTGATTTCCAAAATAAAAATAACCGCTTAAAGTAATTAAAACTGCAACACAGGCTGCAGCTGCATAAGTAAACCACTTGCGTGATTTAGCTGCAATAGAAATAACTTTCGCTGGTTTTTTTTGCTGAATAGTAACATTCTTTTCAAAATAACCATCAGGTACAGTATATACATTTAACTTAGGTATCTTACTTAACAAAGGCGAAATTTCCTCAAGCTCATTCTTCGCATCATTAAATTTTTCGTTTTTTATTTTTGTTAAGATGTTGCCAGCAAGATCATTAAAATAATTATCAGGAAGTTGATACAATGTGTTATGCGCAGGCATTGAATGCCCAAGCTGAACACTTAATTTATCAAGCATTAACTGCGGAAAGTTTTCAAAATATCCTCCGGGAACAGCATATAACATTGCCGTTGAAAAAGATTGAAACCAAATGTTGCGTACAATGTTTTCAGAAAACTCATCAAAATAGCCTTCAGGGTAACTAAAAACATTGTTTTTTTCAACGTTGATCAATTCGTTGCAGCCAAGCTCTTTAAGTTCATTATGTATGTTAATCTCTGCCATTAATTTTTTTTGACATTGATAATTGCAAGCCGTTTAATTATTTTTAATGAATTCTTCTATTTTTTTTACTGCATGGTGGTAACTTGCCTTTAAGGCGCCTTCACTTGTATCTAAAACACGGCTCATTTCTTCGTAAGGCATTTCATCATAATACCTCAAATTAAACACAATTTTTTGTTTTTCCGGTAGCTGCTGAATGGCAAGCTGCAGCTTCCATTCAAGCCGGTTTGCATCAAAGTTTTTATCTGCAACTACTTTATTTGCCAGGCCTGACTCAACATCACTTAAACTAACAGCACTTTTCTTTTTTTGCTGATCAAGAAATGTAAGGCTTTCATTGGTTGCAATTCTGTATAACCACGTATAAAGCTGGCTGTCCTCTCTAAAATTTTCGAGCCCGTTCCAAACTTTTATAAACATATTCTGCAGCACATCATTGGTATCATCATGGTCAATTACCATTCTTCTTACATGCCAATATAATTTTTCCTGGTATTTTTTTATAAGTGCTGTAAAAGCTTTCTCCTTTGTTTCCGGTTGCCTGAACTGTTGTAACAATTCCTTATCGTCAATCTGCATGCAGGATTAATTTAATGTAATAAAGCCCTTATAAGATTTTAGTTTGTTAATAAAGTTTAATGCAGCTGCAAAAATGCTTTCAGCTGTTAGTTTAAAACATGGTTTTGTTCACTGATTAATTTTTCATCCTGCTTTATACTAAGTTCCCAACTCCATGCAGTGCGCATCATATCTTCAAGATTATATTGAATATGCCAGTTCAGTTCTTTTACAGCAAGATTATTATTTGCATAAATTGCTATTACATCACCAGGCCTTCTTTTACCAATTATATAATTCAATTTCGTTCCTGAAACTTTTTCAAAAGCTGTGATTGCTTCAAGTACACTGGTGCCGTTACCACTTCCAAGATTAAATATTTCGCAGGTTGATTTATTCTTTTTATCAACAAGAAACTGCAGTGCTAATGTGTGTGCATGCGCTATATCACAAACATGGATGTAATCACGAATGCAGCTTCCGTCACGTGTAGGATAATCATTGCCATGCACCACCAATTGAGGTAATTTGCCTATGGCCGTTTGTGTAATTGCCGGTACAAGGTTTTGCGGCTTGCCTAACGGCAACTCGCCAATTAAGCCTGATGGGTGTGCACCAACAGGATTAAAGTATCTTAATAAAATAGAATTGCAGGATGATTGCTTTGAAAAATCTTTTACAATCTGTTCACCCATTTGCTTGGTTGCGCCATATGGAGATTCAGGTTTTTTTTCAGGTGAAGCTTCTGTAACAGGTATTGTATCCGGGTTGCCATAAACCGTGCAGGAAGAAGAAAAAACAAAATATTGTATATCAAATTCCTTAACACATTTAAGCACATTTACCAGCGAACCAATATTGTTTTCATAATAATCCAAAGGTTTTTCCACAGATTCGCCAACCGCTTTAAACGCCGCAAAATGTATAACACCACTTACATCATCATTCTCCTGGAAAACGGCACGTGTTTCATCAAAGTTTTTAAGGTCAACTTTATAGTTCTTTACTTTTTTGCCGGTAATTTTTTCAATGCCATCAAGCAGGTAGGTAGTAGAGCGTGAGTTATCATCAATTGAAATTACATCAAACCCGTTTTCAATAAGGTCAACAACCGTATGTGAGCCAATGTAGCCACAGCCACCTGTAACAAGAATTTTTTTCATGATAATTTCTTTCACTAAAAAAATCAGTTGATATAAACTGAATAAAATTAGTAATGCAAAATAACTAAACTAAACGGAAAACAGGTGAAAGAACCAATAGATGCCTGCAGCAAGCAAGCCGCTAACAGGTATGGTAAGTATCCATGCCCAAATAAGATTTATGGTTATACCCCATCTAACAGCACTTAATCGTTTTGTTGCGCCAACGCCAACTATAGCGCCTGCAATGGTATGGGTTGTGCTAACAGGTGCACCAAGATTGGCTGCAGTAAATAGCGTAATAGCACCGGCTGTTTCAGCACAAACGCCTTCCAGCGGTGTAACTTTTGTAATTCTGGTACCCATTGTTTTTACAATTCTCCAGCCGCCGCTCATAGTGCCAAGGCCGATAGAAGTGTAACACATGAAAGGAACCCAATAAGGTATATGTGTAATATCCGGAATTAAATGTTCTGCCGTCATAGCAGCGCCAATTATACCAATAACTTTTTGTGCATCGCTACCGCCATGCCCTATACTAAAGCTTGCAGAAGAAACAAGCTGCAAGCGCTTGTACATGTTCATAGTACGAAAGGCAGATTCAGTTTTAAAATGATTAATAGTATAAGAAGTTACAAACACTATTCCTAATACAAGTGTTGCCCAAAACTCAAATGGTTTTTTAAAATGAATAAATACAAGGCAGCTTGTTACTGTTACAATGATGATAGAAATCTTTAGCCAGAATTTTCTTTGGATCGTTACAATTGTAATAAAAATTGAAATAACCATGCCTACCAGCGGCGCTAATAAAATAAAAAGCAACGTTAAGCTTATCCCTCCGTTTAAAGACCAGTTTATGCTGCTAAAGCCAGAATGCGCTATGGCAGCACCGGCAAAACCACCAATTAAAGTGTGAGAAGAAGAAGACGGTATTCCATACCAC
>CAZZXW010000293.1:0-4467 GCA_964658095.1 uncultured Parafilimonas sp.
ACCAAGGTTGTCCGGCGCGAAGTCCTGGTTATTCAATTCTTCACCGGTTTTTAATAACATCTTCTGGTTCTCAAGTAAATTATTGTCAGCATCTTTAAACTGCGAAGAAAGAAAAAGCCGCATGTAATTATAACCATAATATAAACCAAAAACAGAAAAGTAAACTATGCAGCAAACTGAGAAAATTTTTACAGATGGATCGCCATTTACTGACTGCTGAATATATATGCCAATATGCTGAAGATATACCGGTATCTGCTTTATTTCTATCAAGCCTAACCCGATTATTATTTTTGTTAACCAGTCTGAAATATCAACCAGGTTAGTACTTAAATTATAAGGAGATTCTTTATCAATATTTCTTTTAGGTATGCCGAATAAAAAGCCTAAAAAAAATCCTGACACATAAGATGCTGCACCTAATAAGATTGTTAAGAACAAAAATTTAATGTTACTGTCTTTAAGGCAAAGCGAATAACCTGTTATAGCGCCAAGGCCGGCAATGCCGCCAATAAGTAAGGTATTAAAAAGATTAGCCTCAATTTTTTCAAGTGCTTCTTTATATAAAACTTTATTGGTGTAAAGCATTTGGTTGTTATCATTTCCTGTTATGCTTTCATCTGATAACATATACAATTAGTTTAAAGTGAAGATAAGCAATTCAAATATTTATTGTATTAAATCAAAGCCTGAACGTTAATTTAATTTGCTAGTTTCTTCCTGTCGTTTACCAGTAATCATCAGTTAACTTTGTTCAAATTTTTATAATGGCAACCTTTGAAGATTTAGGTTTAAATGAAGCGTTATTATCGTCTGTTAAAGAATTAGGTTTTGAAACACCAACAGAAATTCAGCAAAAAGCTATTCCTGTTTTATTAAGCGGCACTAAAGATTTTATTGGGCTTGCGCAAACCGGTACCGGTAAAACTGCAGCCTTTGGTTTGCCTTTATTGCAACTGCTTAACATCAATTCAAAATTTCCGCAGGCGTTAATAGTTTGCCCAACAAGAGAATTATGCATCCAGATAGTAAATGATATAGATTCATTTAAAAAGAATGTACGCGGCCTGTTTGCAGTGGCCGTTTATGGCGGCGCAAGCATTGGCGTGCAAATAAGAGATATAAAAAAAGGTGTACAGCTTGTTACAGCAACGCCCGGGCGTTTAATTGATTTGATAGAACGCAAAGCAATTAACCTTGAACAAATAAAATATGTTGTGCTTGATGAAGCAGATGAAATGCTGAACATGGGTTTTCAGGATGATATAGAATTCATTTTACAAAACACGCCCAACCGTGAAGCAACATGGCTGTTCAGTGCAACGATGCCGCCGGAAATTCGCAAAGTAAGCAAGCGTTATATGAATGCGCCTGTTGAAGTAACAGTAGGCAAAGCAAACACCGGTAACAAAAATATAGATCATCAGTATTACATAACATCTGCACATCAGCGTTATGAAACCTTAAAGCGGCTGATAGATTTTCATCCGGGTATTTATGGATTGATATTTACACGCACCAAAATAGATGCGCAAACAATATCAGAAAAGCTTACACGTGAAGGTTATGACATTGATGCATTGCATGGAGATCTTACACAGCAGCAGCGTGATAATGTAATGGGCCAGTTTCGCGATAAAAGCCTGCAGTTATTAATTGCAACAGATGTAGCAGCACGTGGCATAGATGTGCAGGGTATAACGCATGTTATAAATTATGAACTGCCGGATGATACAGAAGTTTATACACATCGCAGCGGCAGAACAGGGCGGGCGGGCAACACAGGCATAAGCATCAGCATTATTCATTCACGTGAATTGTTTAAGCTGAAACAGATTGAAAAAATGGTGCAGCAACCATTTCACCGCCTTGAAATTCCATCAGGTAAAGATGTATGCAGAAAACAATTTTTCTTTTTCATGGATAAGCTGCTGCAGGCAGATGTTAGCCATGGTGATTATGAAACGTATGTGCCAATGCTCGCAGAAAAATTTGCAAACATGAGCAAAGAAGATGTGCTGAAAAGGGTTGCTGCGCTTGAGTTTGACAGGTTTTTAAAATACTATGAAAATGCGGAAGATTTGAATGTGCGTGAATCTAGTAGAGAAAGAAAATCTGTACGAAGAAACGATACAGAAGACTTTAATAACAGGAGTAAAGGAAGAGAGCGAAGCAGAAATTATGCTGATGGTGATTTCGCAAAATTGTTTGTAAACCTTGGAACAAAAGATGGTTTTTATAAAGCAAGTTTTTTGCAGTTTATTCTTGATATGAGCGATCTTAAAAAAGATGTGCTTGGTAAAATAGATATGAAGGAAATGAATAGCTGGATTGAAATTGAGAAAAGCGTTGCAAAGCAAATGATACGTTCATTAGATGGCAAAAATTACAAAGGCAGAAGAATAAGAATGAATGAAGCAAACAGCAGGTAATAAATGAATAATTAGAATTAGTAATCAATAATGATCAATTAAGTTAACTTCAAATTTTAATACAAATTTCATGAAAAAAATTCTAACGCTTGCTTATATACTTATAGCTATCTTTTGTAACGCACAATCAACTTCAAAAATGTTTTTAACCAGCAATAAAAAAGTACTGGTTTATACAACAGCTGATAAAACAGATTATCAAATCACACTAACTGATACTTTGCATTTTACACACATGGGCCAGCCGGTAGAAACACAGGTTTGTGTGTTTGTTGATCCAGCACAAAAATTTCAAAAGCTGATTGGCATCGGTGGCGCTTTAACTGATGCTTCGGCTGAAACATATTATAAAATTCCGGCAGCATCTCAACAGGAATTATTGAAAGCATATTATGATACAGTTGATGGTATCGGTTACAATTTTGCAAGAACCAATATCAACAGTTGCGATTTCAGCAGCGATAGTTATACGTATGTTTCAGATAATGATGCATCATTAAAATCATTCAACCTTGCGCATGATGAAAAGTATAAAATTCCATTTATAAAAGAAGTTGAAAAAGCAACCAATAACAAGCTTACATTATTTGTAACACCTTGGAGCCCGCCGGCATGGATGAAAGATAATAATGATATGGCGCATGGTGGAAAATTAAAGCCTGAGTTTATGCAAAGCTGGGCAAACTATTATGTAAAGTTTATTAAAGCTTACGAGGCTAAAGGAATGCCGGTTTGGGGTTTAACAGTGCAGAATGAACCAATGGCAAAACAATCATGGGAATCATGTAATTTTTCTGCAGAAGATGAAAGAGATTTTATTAAAAATTACCTCGGGCCAACATTAGCAAAAGATGGTTTAAGCAATAAAAAATTAATGTGCTGGGATCATAACCGCGATTTGATTTATCAGCGTGTAAGCACAATTATGGAAGACCCGAATGCCGCAAAATATGTTTGGGGCATCGGTTATCACTGGTATGAAACCTGGACTAAAAGCGCAATGGAATTTGATAATGTAGCACGTGTTCATGAAACTTTTCCAACTAAGAATTTAGTGTTTACAGAAGGTTGTGCAGAAACGTTTAAAGCAGAAAGAATTCATGAATGGGTTTTGGGTGAACACTACGGCACATCAATGGTGCATGATTTTAATAACGGTACTGTTGCATGGACCGATTGGAACATTTTATTAGATGAAAACGGTGGCCCAAACCATGTTGGTAATTTTTGTTTTGCACCCGTTCATGCTGATACAAAAACAGGCAAGCTTACTTATACAAACAGTTATTATTATATTGGTCATTTCTCAAAATTTATTCGTCCCGGTGCACAAAGAATTATCAGTTCATCCAATCGTGATAAACTTCAAACAACAGCTTTTATTAATACAAATGGAAAGCTTGCTGTTGTTGTGCTGAACACTTCAGATGAAAAAATAGATTACAACTTATGGATTAAAGGCGAAGCAGCACAAAGCACAAGCTTGCCTCATTCAATTGTAACGTTAGTGGTTGAGTAATCATTCATAAACTTTAATGCCTTTTCGTTGAATATAAGCATGCCATAAAATCATTGAAGCAACAGTTCTGTATCGCCGCCAGCTTTCAGCTATTGCAAGCATTTCTTCTTTAGTAATTTTTGCATGTAATTGCTTAACATGCTTTAAGCTATTTACCAGCGCAACATCACCTAAAGGAAAAAGATCTGTGCGTTGTAAAGCATGCATCAGGTAAACATCAACTGTCCAGTCACCAATACCTTTTATTTGTTTAAGTGTTGTTCTTATTTCTTCATCACTCATCAAACTTAATTTTTTCAGGTTTAATTTTTTTGTGATGATGGCCGTTGCCAAGGCACGTGCATACACAATTTTTTGCCTGCTGAAATAACAGGCTCTTAATTCTTCGTCTGAAAGTGACAATACCTTTTTCGGAGTAACGAAACCAATCTTTGCCTTAAGTTTTTTATAAGCAGAATAGGCTGAAGCTAATGAAACCTGTTGTTCAAGAATAGTTAGGATTAATGACTGAAAAAT
>CAZZXW010000294.1:0-4454 GCA_964658095.1 uncultured Parafilimonas sp.
CCGAACTGATTATTTGAACGCCGGCTACTTTACCCTGTAAAGCTTCCGTAGGGGTTACTACCGGTTGTTTCGCAAGTTCTGAACCTTGTACGGATGCAACTGAACCTGTAAGATCACGCCTTCTCTGTGTACCGTAACCAACTACAACAACGTCATTTAATTGAGAAGTTCCTGCTGCCAGCGTTATATTAATTGAAGGTCTTCCGCCAACAGCAACATCCTGGCTTTGATAACCTATATAAGAAAAAGTTAGCGTGGCAGTACCGGGGGCTGCAATTGAAAACTCACCCTGTGCATTAGTTACAGATCCTTTAGTGGTGCCTTTTATAGTAACAGAAACTCCGCTTAGAGCATTGCCGGAATCACTTACAACTTTGCCACTTATTAAATTTTGTGCATGGGCTGATATATTGGACAGAAAAAAAATTAAAATTGCTGTAAATGTTTTCATCAAGATGCATGATCTTAAGTGTAAATGTTTCATACTAATATATTATTTTATCGAAAGCAAAACCTAAATTTTTATGGTTTTTGGCAAGCATCAAACGTTCATTTATTAAAAGGAATTTCAAAAAATTCTTACTAATAATTCTTGAACTGAAATGATAAAACAAGCGCTGTTAGAAATTGATTAGACAACGTCAATCGTTTCTCTGCTGCAAATTATTATAAAATAAGTAACAATAAAGAATATTTTAATAATACAGAAATGTTTTCGTCACTTGCTATCAAATATTAATAATAAAATTTTCTCATTAAATGGTTCTTTAATTTACTTGCATCATTATATTTTCGTATTTTGTTTCGGCAACCATTATTAAACCTGTAATCTTTAAATTCTTAAACTTCTTTCGGTCTTTTCTTCCGCTTAATAGTAACCTTACAGAGACTTTATAGTAACCTTATAGAGACCTTATAGTGATCTTTGTAGGTATTTGAGTCGTATTTAAGCCGTACCAAACAGGCATGAACTATGGAAATGGTTTTTAGTAAGTATTATAGTAGATCAACACTTTTAATCAAGCCCTAACAACCGTTAGCTTAACTCTTTTTGTTATTTTTACACTGAATTTAAATTATGAGCTTACAAAATCTCGAACAAATATTTCAGCAAAAAATTGATGCGGAAGTAAAGATTGAACCAAAAGACTGGATGCCGGATGCTTATCGTAAAACGTTAGTTCGTCAAATTAGCCAGCATGCGCATAGCGAAATTGTAGGCATGTTACCGGAAGGTAACTGGATTAGCCGTGCACCATCTTTAAAACGTAAAGCCATTCTGTTGGCAAAAGTGCAGGATGAAGCCGGGCATGGTTTGTACTTGTATTCTGCCTGCGAAACATTAGGCATAACAAGAGAAGAAACGATAAATGATCTGCTTAGTGGTAAGGCAAAATATTCTTCCATCTTTAATTATCCTACTTTAACATGGGCAGATATGGGCGCTATCGGCTGGCTGGTGGATGGTGCTGCCATTTTAAACCAGGTTATGCTCTGCCGTGCCTCTTACGGGCCGTATGCACGTGCCATGGTACGCATTTGCAAAGAAGAAAGCTTTCATCAGCGCCAGGGCTTCGATATTCTGCTTACTTTAAGCAATGGAACTGATGCGCAAAAGGCCATGTGCCAGGATGCGATAAATCGCTGGTGGTGGCCTTCATTAATGATGTTTGGTCCAAAAGATGCTGAAAGCACCAATACAGACCAAAGCATGAAATGGAAGATCAAGCGTAAAACAAATGATGAGTTGCGCCAGCAATTTGTAGACATGTGCGCAGAACAGGTAAAGATTTTAAAAATGACTTTGCCGGATGATAATTTAAAATGGAATGCATCAACCCAACATTATGATTTTGGTGAAATAAACTGGGCTGAATTCTGGAATGTAGTGAAAGGCAACGGCGCTTGTAACAAAGAAAGATTAGAAGCCCGCCGCAAAGCGCATAAAGACGGCGCATGGGTGCGTGAAGCAGCAACTGTTTATGCAGAGAAGAAAGCAAACAAACAACAAGCAGCATAAATGAACTCATTTATTAAAAAATATTATTACGGTGATATTCCTGATGATGGCGCTTCTGCTAACAATATTCCGGATGGTAAAAAAGAAAACGTGTGGCCTTTATGGGAAGTCTTCATTCGCAGTAAACAAGGCCTTGATCATAAACATGCAGGCAGCCTGCATGCGGCTAATGCGCAAATGGCAATTGAAAATGCACGGGATGTTTACACACGCCGCAATGAAGGTATTAGTATTTGGGTGGTTGAAAGCAAGTATATCCATGCATCTAATCCTGATGAAGCAGCCAGTTTATATGAACCGGCAAACGATAAAGTTTACCGCCATCCTACCTTTTACGATTTGCCTGATGAATTAAAGCACATGTAGTAATCAAACAAATTTTATGAATCAAAATTTAATTGATTACACACTTCATTTAGCAGATAATGCGCTCATTCTTTCTCAGCAAAACAGCGCATGGTGTGCTCACGGGCCGGTATTGGAACAAGACATTGCTATCACCAACATTTCGCTGGATGTTTTAGGACAGGCAAGAAATTTTTATCAATATGCAGCAACTTTAGCTGGTGATGCAACAGAAGATTCGCTTGCATATTTAAGAGATACCCGTGAGTTTAAAAACTGCTTATTAGTTGAATCAGATAATGGCGATTGGGGCAAAACAATCTTACGGCAATTCTTATTTTCCAACTATCAAAACTTACTATATACAGAATTACAGCATAGCAAAGATGAACAGCTTGCAGCCATTGCTGCAAAGGCTTTAAAAGAAGTTACTTATCATCTGCGGTGGAGCAGCGAATGGGTAATTTGGTTGGGTGATGGAACTGAACAAAGCCATCAGCGCATGGTGAATGCAATTGATTCTTTATGGCCATATGTTGATGAATTATTTATGAACGCTGATTATGAAATTGCATTGTTGAAAGAAATCATTTCAGTAGATGTATCATCATTAAAAAATAAATGGTTAGAAAAAACTGCTTCAGTTTTTGAAGAAGCTACATTACAAGTTCCACAAAATATATTTCCGCAAACCGGCGGTAAACAAGGCGTTCATACAGAAAAGTTAGGTTATATTCTTGCAGAAATGCAGTTCATGCAAAGAGCTTATCCAAATTCAGTTTGGTAAAAATTAATAAATGATTGAGCAAGTAACAATATCAAAAAAATCAATCTTAAAAATTCTTGAATCGGTAACAGATCCGGAAGTTCCTGTATTATCAATTATTGATCTTGGCATTGTACGTAATGTTGAAATAGAATCAAACAAAATCAAAATAACCATTACACCAACGTACACTGGTTGTCCAGCAATAGATGTTATCAATATGAGCATAAGAATGGCTTTGCTTGAAAATGGCTTTACTGATATTGAAATTAAAAACGTTTTATCACCTGCATGGACAACAGATTGGATGACGGAAGAAGGTAGAAAAAAACTCAAAGAATATGGTATTGCGCCGCCGGCTCAATCAAACAATATAAAATCAGTTCAATGCCCGCAATGCAATTCTTTTAATATAGAACTATTAAGTTATTTTGGTTCCACCGCTTGTAAAGCCTTGTATAAATGCAAGGATTGCAAAGAACCATTTGATTATTTTAAATGTCATTAATAACCCTGACAGGTTTAAAATCTTTAATTCAATTTTAAAATATGCCTTCTGTTTTATATGAAGTAAAAGATGATGTTGCATTTATAAGTCTGAACCGTCCTGAAAAGCTAAATGCCTTCAGTCGTGAAATGGCGTTGTTATTACAGGATAAATTAGATGAATCTGCTGCATCAAAAGAAGTGCGCTGCGTTTATCTTACAGGAAGCGGAAAAGCTTTTTCTGCCGGCCAGGATTTAGCTGAAATAGTTGGCCCCAACAGTGTTGGAATGGATAAGATTTTAAGTGAACATTTCAATCCCATCATAAAAAAAATTCGCTTGCTTCAAAAGCCTGTTATTGCTGCGGTTAACGGCGTGGCTGCAGGTGCAGGTGCAAATATTGTTTTGTGTTGTGATATTGTTATCGCGGCGCAATCTGCATCTTTTATGCAGGCATTTAGTAAAATTGGTTTGATACCGGATAGCGGCGGCACTTATTTTCTGCCGCGGTTAATTGGCTTTCAAAAAGCAAGTGCATTAATGATGTTAGGTGATAAAATAAATGCTGATGAAGCTGAACGTTTAGGCATGATCTACAAAGTTTTTGCTGATGATCTTTTTGAAATCGAATCAAAAAAAATAGCACTTGCCTTAACTAAAATGCCAACACGTGCATTATGGTTTACCAAGCATGCGTTAAATGAAACATTTAAAAACTTTGAAAGCCAGTTAAATCTTGAAGATGAACTGCAGCAGCAAGCCGCAGCAACGAATGATTTTAAAGAAGGTGTAAGCGCTTTTCTTGAAAAAAGGAAACCTGTCTTCAAAGGCGAATAA
>CAZZXW010000295.1:0-4435 GCA_964658095.1 uncultured Parafilimonas sp.
ACAAAAGAATCATCGACGCAACGGCACACAGGGTTGGAATTTCCGACGACAAGGTTATGATGAACATTGCGCGCTATGGAAACACAACCTCAGGAACAATTCCATTGCTTTTGTGGGATTACGAAAAGCAATTAAAAAAAGGCGATAATATTATTCTTGCTGCTTTCGGCGGCGGTTTTACATGGGGTTCAATTTGGATTAAATGGTCTTATGACAGTTAGCCAAACAAATAATTAATGAAGAAAGATAATTTTGAATTTAAGGGCATCAGTTCCCTGGCTTTACATACAAGTCAACATAATTTTCCACAATCTTCGCATCTTCCTCCAATCTATGCAACATCAACATTTACGTTTGATGATTCTGAGCAAGGCATGCGCCGTTTTTCAGGCGAAGAAGATGGATATATTTATAGTCGCTGGGGCAACCCTACTTTCAAAGTAGCGGAAGATATTATTGCAGCTTTAGAAGCATTTCAATTAAAAGATAAAAGCGGAAATGGTTTACAATTGCACGCTATTTTGCATGCCAGCGGCATGGCGGCTTTAAGCAGTTTGTTTCAATGTAATTTGAAAGCAGGCGAAGCTGTACTTTCTCATTTTTCTTTGTATGGCGGCACGTATGAATACATGCACAAAGTGCTTGCAGAAAATGGCATCAATACAATCATAGTTGATTTGCGTGATTTAAATACTGCTGAAGATGCCATCAAACAAAACCAAAATATACGGCTTATACATTTGGAAACGCCTGCCAATCCAACCATTCAATGCGTAGACATTGAAGCTATAACACAGCTTGCAAAAAAATACAACATACCTGTTTCTGTTGATAACACTTTTGCTTCGCCTTACCTGCAACAGCCATTTAAATATGATGTTGATTTTGTATTGCATTCAACCACTAAATTTTTAAATGGTCATGGCAATGCTATTGGCGGCGTTTTAATTGGAAAAGATATTGAGCTGATGAAAACCAGGCTTACCAAATGGCATCGTTTATTGGGTGGCAACGCAAACCCTTTTGATGCATTTCTTTTGATCAACGGATTAAAAACACTTGAATTGAGAATGCAGCGGCATTGCAGCAACGCAGTTGATGTTGCTAATTTTTTAGAGCAACATAAAGCAGTTTCAACAGTAAAGTATAACGGGCTTAAATCACATCGTGATTATCAACTCTCAAAAAAACAAATGCGGCATCCCGGCGCTATGCTAAGCTTTGAATTAAAAGGCGGTTTATCATCAGGCAAAAAATTTATTGATAACCTGCAAATGTGCACAAGAGCCGTTTCTTTGGGTACAGCAGATACGCTTGTTTCGCATCCTGCATCCATGAGCCATTACGGTGTTTCAAAAGAAGAACGTTTGAAGTTTGATATAACAGATGGTTTAATAAGAATGAGCGTTGGCCTTGAAAATATTGAAGATATTTTAAATGATCTTGAAGCATCATTACAATGAGCAGCAAAAAAATCGCAATCATTGGCGCAGGTATCAGCGGCTTATCATGCGCTTATTTACTATCTAAAAAAAATTATACAATAAATGTAATTGCAAAAGCATTTTCGCCCAACATTACGTCAAATAAAGCCGCCGCATTCTGGTTTCCTTATCATGTAAGAAGTGATAAGCGTGGCATTAAGTGGGCACAAAAAAGCTATGATTTTTATACAGCACTTTGCGATGATAAATCAACCGGCATCAGCATGAAACAATTGATAAAAGTGATTCGTGAAGATGTGATTGAAGAAGAACCCGTGTGGATTAAATTTCTTCCTAAAGATTCCTGCAGCATCTTACCTAAAAAAGATTTGCAGCAAGGAATTGCAAAAGCATATAGCGTTACAGTTCCGTTGATCGAAACACAAATCTTTCTTCCTTATCTTAAAAATCATTTGGTTGAAGCTGGTGTAAACTTTATTCAAAAAGAAATAAATAATTTGGATGAAGTAAACAACAATTATGATTATGTGATCAATTGTTCAGCACTTGGTGCACGTAAATTATGTAATGATGAAACGATAATTCCGGTGCGTGGACAGGTTGCATTGATTGAAACCAAAACAGATTTTCCTATATATCTTGATAATGAAAAACCACTTTACATTGTTCCGCGAAAAGATGCAATGATTGTAGGCGGCACGTATGAAGATAACGTTTATGAAGAAATAACTGAACCTTCAACCATACAAAGATTGCTTGATAATGCTTATGCATTTTTACCTGAACTAAAGCAACAAAAAGTTATTGGTAACTGGGCGGGATTAAGACCTTACAGGCCAACAGTAAGATTGGAAAAAATAAACAACATCGTTCATAATTACGGGCATGGCGGCAGCGGTTTTACTTTGGCTTTTGGCTGTGCAGAAGAAGTTGCTAACATGCTGGAAGAATAGTGATATTAAGCTAACCGTTTATTGCTTTTAAAATATTTTGTGCAGCCACCCGGCCTGTTACTGCACCACCGTTCATGTAGCCCTGGTAATTGTATGATGTATGCTCGCCGGCAAAATACAAATTGCCTACATTTTCATGTTCGCTGCCTGCAATAGTTGTGTATTGGCCAACTTTCCATGCACTATAACCACATTTAGAGTAAGCATAACTGTTCCAGTTCATGCGGTAAACTTTGTTATTATAATCTGCATCAATACCAGGGTATATTTCATCAATCAAATCCAAATATTTCCGGGCCTGAAACTGCGTGGTTGAATCACTTAACTTAACCGCATCATCACCGCCTAAAAAAACAGTTAAGCCGCCATTAATACCGGGTTGTAACTGGCTGTTATCCCATGTATTTTGAGAGCCGTTATCCGAGTAACTCATGCCTACTGAATTAAATTTTGTACGCCATGGCCTACCTTTAAAACCTAAAAATAATTTTGAATTATTACCGTATCCTAAATTCAATATTGCATTACGCTTTACTGGCGGCAAATCAATATTCAATTCCACTTCCCGCAATAATTTAAAAGGTAATGTAAGTAAAACAATATCTGCTTTTATTGCTTTAGCACTGTTTTCAAAAACCAGGTAAAATCCTTTTCCGTTGCTGCCAAGCCGTATTAATTTTTGTTCTGCACGTATGTAATCTTTTAATTCATTTGCCAGCGCATCTGCAATTTTCTGATTGCCACCGCTTATTTTATAACGCTCATCACTTTCACCATAGAAAGCCAGAGTACCTTCAGGCGATTCGCCAAAAAGAAACAGGAAATTAATTGCGTTGCATTCCCATGTGTTCAACCCGTATTCACCTAAATACGCAACTAATAAAATACTGCGCAGCCAGCCATGCAGATTGATGGAATCAAAGTATTCTTCAAGATTCATGCTATCAAACTTTCTATCATCAGGTGAATAAGAATTGTATTTAATTATATCGCTAAGGCTGTTTGCATCACGGTTTATTAAAGGCATGTAAGCTGATATATCATTTAAAAAATCCTTGTCAGTATAATTTACACCTTTATAATTATATAAATTTTGCTGAAGCTGAAGTTCTGAATCTGCGTATAAATTCAATAAAGAAAAACCAAATTCTGCAGCAAGTTTTTTCATATCATAATGATCACTGTCAATAAATTCACCACCTAATTCTGTACTTAAACCTTCATGCAAAATATTCTGTGCTGTAAAAATTCTGCCGCCTGCCCGTTTACTGGCTTCATATATAGTTGAAGCAACACCGGCCTTCTTTAAAGTATAAGCAGCATTCAAACCGGCAATGCCTGCACCAATTATGGCAATTGAAGGATTGCTTTTTGGCGGATGATAATCATCGCCTGATTTACTGCAACCCGCTACAGCAGCTGCAAGTGATGCCTGGCTTCCTATCTTTATAAAATTACGGCGGCTGAACAGTTGTTGTTCTGCATATTCCTGCACAGGAATATTTTTCTTATCTGAAGAATTAGCCAGTTTCTTTAAAGAAAGCAATCGTTGTAGTAAAGGCGAATGAGCCATATATAAATTGGTTTACAGCTGTTGATAGATGCAAGCTATATTACTATTCTTCTATTCCTATTAAAAAATGTTTTATTTAAACTCCAAAAAGGCATAAATAAAAATTAGCACTTCAAACAGTAACACATCATCTTATGTCGCTGTGTTTTTTGTGTTCGTCTTATTTATGCGTATAACTATATTTGAAGTGATATTTTCGATTGCATTGTTATAATCATATTTCCAACTAAAATTTAATTATGAAAAAAAACCTTACACAGGTTGTGTTGCTGTTATTATGTGCTTTGAGTATAAAAGCACAAACACCGCAGTTAGGCAAAAGCAGTATTAAAGATATTATTGCCGCAATGACGCTTGATGAAAAAGCAAAGCTTGTTGTTGGCAACGGCTTTAGCATGCCGGGCATGAAAAAAGATTCAGCTGCTAACATTGGTATGACGAAGGATAAAGTAGCCGGCGCATCA